>JAYNUL010000199.1:0-3281 GCA_038281125.1 Fidelibacterota bacterium
TCTGAATTAAGGTCTAATATTTTTTCGGAAAGTCATATTTTTGAAATTATTGATAGCAGCGTCGTTGATATGGGAGAATCGATAAACCGAAACTTTTTGAAGTGGCCCGTTCTAGGTATTTACCTTTGGCCAAACTTTCAAGTATTTGATACATATGAAGAAGAAATACTCTATCTAAAAACATGGATATCTCAACGTTTATCATGGATGGATAGCCAGATTCTGCAGCTGGAGTTAGATAAACATAATGGTTTCTTTAATTATTCCGTTCATCATGCATATCCAAATCCTTACAATTCTACCATCAATATCAAATATGATTTGCAAAGTCCATCTAACGTCAAAATTGCAATCCATGACATTCTTGGTAGGGAGATTAAAATACTATTAAACACTAGACAATTGCCTGGCTCAAAAATTATTCAATGGGATTCCACTAATAATAGGGGCGACATAGTATCGGCAGGTGTCTACCTGTATAGTGTGGAGATAGATGGTTTAAGAGATGTAAGAAAAATAATATTTTTAAAGTAAAAACATTTATAATAGAAAGATCACTCTAGCTATGTCTTCCATTAACAAAAAAAAATCTAGTCCGATTAAATTATTACTGAATTATATAAGCGTATGGAAGTCAAAGGTTTTTACAGCCTCCTTATTTTCAGCACTAAACAAAATATTTGATATAGCTCCTGAGGTTTTAATTGGAGTTGCAGTAGATCTAGTTGTTAAGAAAAATGATAGCTTTGTTGCTTCCCTTGGATTTAAAACAATTGACTCACAGGTCATTTTCATAGGAGGTATTACCTTTATTATATGGGCACTAGAGTCCCTTTTTGAATATTTATATATGATACAATGGAGAGGGTTAGCACAAAAGGTCGAGCATGATCTTAGAGTCAAAACCTATGACCACGCTCAGAGACTGGATCTAGAATGGCACGAAAAACAATCAATTGGAAATATCACTGCGGTTCTCAATGATGACATTAATCAGTTGGAAAGGTTTTTGAATAATGGCGTTAATCAAATTATTCAAATCAGTGTTTCTACAATAATCATTGGCTTCATTTTCTTCTACATTTCACCATTAATAGCAACTATTGCTGTCTTGCCGGTGCCAATAATATTTCTAGTTAGTTTGTTTTTTCAAAAAAAATTATCTCCGAAATACAAAAGCATCAGAGAAAAAGTAGGTCTCCTAAATACGCTGATTGTAAATAACCTAATGGGAATAAAGGTTATAAAAAGTTTTATGACTTTTGGTATTGAAAAAAGAAATCTTGGATATAAAAGTGAAGACTATCAGCAAGAAAACATAAAGGCAATTGCAATAAGCAGTGCATTTAACCCGCTTATTAGGATGGGAGTTTTATCTGGATTTCTTGGAACGATGTTAATAGGTAGCTATATGGCCCTAAATGGAACGCTAGAGGTAGGATCTTATAGTGTCTTAGTCTTTTTGACCCAGCGCTTTTTATGGCCATTTACGACCCTTTCTGTGCTCATTGATGATTTTGAACGTTCCATGGCATCGGTTGGAAGAATTTTTGGATTGCTTAGAGTCCCAATCAAAATCAAAGACACGTTCGATTCTGTTAGCCCAGAATCAAACAGTTACGATATAAAGTTTGAAAATGTTTCCTTTGGATATCAGGATAATTTTCCACTATTTAGAAGTCTGAGTATGGAAATTCCTCATGGAACCTCAATAGGGTTGGTTGGAGATACTGGCTCTGGTAAGACAACCATTGCAAAACTCTTGCTAAGACTTTATGAATTGCAGGACGGTGATATCTATATTGGTGGTCATTCTATAGTCAACCTTAGCATTGACTATCTTAGGGAAAAAATTGGGATCGTTAGTCAAGAGTCATTTTTGTTCGATGCAAGTATTTTTGATAATATTACTTATGGAGTAAAAGAACCAAAAAACGTTGATGTTGAACAAGCAATTGAAAAAAGCCAGTGCAAGGAGTTTATTGACAAGTTGCCTGATGGATTGAATACAGTTGTTGGAGAGCGTGGGCAAATATTGTCAGGCGGACAAAGACAAAGAATTTCTATTGCAAGGACATTAATAAGAAACCCTGAGGTTATCATATTTGATGAGGCTACTTCCGCTGTTGATAACAAGACGGAACAACTAATACAGAAAGCAATTTTTGAAATAATAAAGGAGAGAACATCTATTATTATAGCCCATAGATTATCCACCATTAGAAATTGTCAAAATATTTTTGTTCTTGATAATGGAAAAATAATTGAACAGGGCAATCATGAATCCCTGATTAATCAAAAAGAGAGCTATTACAGAAAACTGTGGAATATTCAAACCGGAAATATTTCAGAGAGCTAACTTGTGGAAATGGTTAAACCATTACTCTTTTTTGTACCGATTTTCCTTTACTCAGATCCCACCATACTTTGGTTTCAAGACTATGGTGGTACGGGTGAAGAATCTCATGGTCATTTTATACTCTCATGTGATGATGGTGGATTTTTACAAGTGGGTGAGACATACGATTATTCAAATAGTAGCTCAAAGATATTAATTGTCAAAACCAATGAAAATGGTGTACTGGACTGGAATAGAGAGATAGGTATAGGAGACCACAATTTAGGTAACAGTGTTCTAGAATTAGCAGATGGTTTTCTTGTTGCTGGAGGGCTTAACCAAAATAGCAGTTTAATTAAGCTAGATAAAGAAACGGGATCTACAATCTTTATCCAAACTAATGATAACGGAGGTGTAGATGCTTATGAACAGGCTGCGAAAATTCCAGGTGGCATCGTTGCAGTTGGATATGTCCACTCTGAAGATCCTTGGAATACATTTTTTACATGGGGTGAAGGACATCTTGTTTTTTTTGATGATAATGGAAATATCCAAAGTAGTTTTAGCCTCAATGAGTATATGGCCCAAGGGTACAGAGTAAAATATGCTGATGAGAGCATCTTCGTATCAGGGCTTTCAGATGAGGCGTCACAATTTATTTTAGTTAAAATGGATCTTGAAGGAAATGTAATCTGGGATCAATCTTATGGAGGAAACTCAGATGATCATTGTTTTGGAATGGATGTGAATCCTAATGGGGAAATATTTCTTGTAGGACACACCCTATCAGGAACAGAAAACTGGGATACATATACTATCAAAGTTGATTTTAATGGAGAATTACTTTGGGAACGAAGTATTGGAAATCCAAGAGGCTTTGATCCAGAGTATATTCATGATGAGGCATGGGGTGTAAAGGCTACAAATGATGGAGGATGTGTGA
>JAYNUL010000200.1:0-3257 GCA_038281125.1 Fidelibacterota bacterium
AGAAACTACAGATATAGAAATATTTTCAAATATAATTTTTTTTATTTTTTCAATAATTAATCGTACCTTCTCATTCATACTATTATCTTAATAAAAACATTTAACTGTTACAATTTCATATTAGCGAATAATTCATTAATACTTAGTATTAAAACTTTAAAAATTAATGTAAAGAATTCAATCAAAAATTAGATTGAAAATTATCCAAATAAAAAATGAAAATAATAATCATTATCATTGACAAAACATTTTTTTATATTAGATTGATAATAATTATTAATTTCATAAGGGAATTTTATGAGACAGGGAAGTGTCAGGTTGGTACCTAAATATACCCGCGGAATGTCATGGTTAACATTCTTCATAATCATTACAATGGTTAATCAAGCAAAAAGTCAGGAGCAGACATATACTGCTCCTGATGTTAACATCTTTGTCACACCTGAACAGGTTTTCGAACTTCCAGGTTCAGGTGATTATATTGGTCCAGAAAAAATTCAAAAATATAACTTTAGTAATATCAATGATTTACTTAGAGAAACTCCGGGGGTCTATTCAAGAGAAGAAACAGGTGCCGGTCTTATTCATAATATTAGTATCAGGGGTACAGCAACTTTAAGATCTACTCAAATCAATTTGTTAGAAGACGAAATTAATATTGCGCCGGCCCCATACTCAGCTCCGGATTCATATTATTCCCCTCTTACGCACAAGATGCATGCTATTGAAATTTTGAAAGGTTCATCGCAATACAGATATGGACCACATTCAACCGGCGGGAGTATAAACTATATTACAACACCTGTTGAATTGGGAGAAAAGTATTTTGGAAGTGTTTCCTACGGCAGTGGTCATGATGTTATAACACATGACTATGTTAATTATGGGTTTTCAGGAGATTTTGGAGCTGTTGCCATTCTCGGAGAGATATACTATAGAAATGGTGGGGGAAGAAGAGAGTTTAACATAGATCCAGCCTCTAGTTCTGTTCATAGAAAAAACTATGGGAGTGATGAGCTTGGCGACATGAATCATTTTGCTCCAATGGTAAAGTTACTCTGGCAACTTCCAACAACTAGCAATTTAGTTCTTGAATTAAAATATGCATACGAAGATAATAATTACAACAACAGTTATGCAGGTCAATCTACTGCTGACTTTAATGAAACCCCTCATCAACAATATGTTGCTCATCAACTAGGTGAATACAACACAGAACATCACACTTCATACGTTAAATTAAGGTATGATATGAATTCCAATATTACCAACAATTTAACTGGTTATTTCAATTACTTTACACGTGATTGGTTTAAGTTGGATAAAGTTGTGGTTGGTGGAACTGAATATGCTGAAGAACGTTTTAACTCGAAAGCTGCTACCGGCAACGAAGTTGTAGCAAGAAATGTAGCCAAAGGTTTAACTGCAGGCCAACTTCGATATAAAGGTAACGACAGACAGTATGGAGCCTACGGAATAATGAATGAAACAGACTTTCGTTTTAAAACAGATCTGATGGATAAAAACATTAAACATGATTTAAAGGTTGGTTTTAAATATCACTACGATTATCATCACAGAGATCAACAAAAACATAACTTTACACAAGCGGTTGGAGGATTAATAACAGCCCATGCTGATGGTGTTACTTTTTCTGACGATAGAAAAGAAACAACAAGGGGTTATGTTGGCTATATTGAAGAAAAGGCTAAGATTGATAATGTCACATTATCACTTGGCGGAAGATTCGAGTATATGAAGATGCACTATAGAGATAAAGCTGCAACAATGGGAACTACAAGTAATTTAGAAGAAGATATCTATGCATTTGCTCCAGGTGGTGGCATTTTATATGATCACAATGATAATCTTCAATTTTTCTTTGGAGCTTATAAAGGCTTTAACATTCCTTCACCAGGTTCTGCTAGAGACGACGGAACACCAGTTGAAAAAGAGACAAGTTTAGCAAAAGAAGTCGGATTTAGATACATAGACCCTAACTTTTTGCTTGTCTTAACAGGTTTTCATACGGATTTTAAAAATTTAATTGTTATAAATAATTCAAACTCAGATTCAGTTCCTGATAATGCAGGAAATGTGATAACCAAGGGTCTAGAGTTTCAAACTAGATATAAACCTGAAAATGTACTTCCTCTAGGAGACGTATCTCTTTTTGCCACATATACCTTTACTAACGCAAATTTAGATGGTGCTGCAAGTGCAACAGATAGTAAAGCCTCGCTTTTTGCAGGAGGTAGAGATGGCTCTAACGTTCCATATGTGCCAGAACATCGTATCGCGGTTGGTGCTGACTATGACTATAATAAATTTAGTTTCGGACTAAATGTTACATATCAGTCAGAAACATACGGTACAGCAACTGAAACAGAGACTGAAGAATTTGGTGGTTCACCTAATGCTAGAGCAGGAAAAATAGATAGTTACACTTTACTTAACATATATGGTGGATACGAAATAAATGATAATTATAGAATAAAAGCTGGTGTTAATAACGCAACTGATCTTGAATATATCGCAACAAGACATCCACATGGGGCAAGAGCAGGTGCACCATTAACAGCTTATATAAAAGCAATAGCAAACTTCTAGACTCTGATGATAAGAAGATTTATTAGGTAATAAGATTTAGAGATACAATCCTTCCACCTTTTATTAAGATTTTATTACCTAAAAAAAATCTTGCTTTTAGAGTTAATCTTTATAATTAGAAATTTAAGTTGCATGATGAGAAACTTAAATCCAGGAATATATTTTAGAAATTTATTTATATATTCTAAGTCCTTTACAGTTTTATTATCCTCATACCTATAATCAATAGAATTGTCGTTTTTACCTCCGTTATCAGTTGGTTCTGAGATAAGACTGGATTGTGTTTTATTTATGCAGAATGCTACAATTGACTCATAAATTTCTATTGACCATACTCGTATCTCATTTTTACCATCTGACAATTTACTAAATCTTCTATTTATTCTATCAATCATATTTTTAGTATAATTAATAAAGGAATATTTAGATGTTCCAAATCCTTTCATATAAGACGTATGCGTATCTTCAACGACTAAAAGACCTCCATCTTTTATATTTTCTAACAGCATTTCAGTGGTTATAATCTGTTGATCGTATGTATGTCCACCATCATCTAAAACAATATCTATCTTACCAATTTTTTTGCAAAGACTTCTCCAAAACTTCTTATCCGATTGACTTCCTATAAAAATTTCAAAGCCATGCTT
>JAYNUL010000201.1:0-3251 GCA_038281125.1 Fidelibacterota bacterium
CCCATCATTTTCAACTTTTTTTCAAGGTGTGAATCAACATTTGTAAAAAATAATTTTCCAGATTTTTGATTTATTGATCCTATGAGACTAATTAATACTGATACACCATAATTGTTTACTTCAGTACAGGACTTAAAATTAATAATGAAATGCACAAAGTCTTGCGCTAATAAATCATCAATGATCCCAATTACCTCTTTAGCGTGAAAGTCATTAAATGCCCCATCCAGCTTGATGATCGCTGTTGGCTGTATCTTTTCTACAGCTGTTGTTAATGTGGGATTTGGCATGAACTAATTTCTTTTTTATGGATAATTTGGATTATTTAATTCTTCCTCAAAAGGTACCGGTAGATAGTGCCAAGTTTCACCATCAGGTAAATGCCAGTTGATAACATCTGAAAATCGATTTTGATCTATTAATCTCTGCCCTTGGCAAAATAATTCTTTATCCCGTTCATGCAAAAGAACCTCATAATCAACACTTGCAAGTGATTGAAGCCCGTGCGATGATCTTACAGAATTGATTGCATCAATAGCTGTCACATTAACAGATTCACCTCTTAATGCAAGTTCTGCAAGAATGAGATGGTTTTCCTTCCAGTCAATGATGGATACTGGTGAGTTTGCAAACGGATATTTCATCTGAAAGTACCTTGAGTAGCTTTGGCCAGGCGTCATTGCAGCAACTGATAATGGTAAACGAACAATCTCTTCTGGTTCAATTGGTCCATCATACATACCATTGCCTTGACCTACATCTGCTCCAGTGATTGCACAATCTGTAAAAGTTTCTGTTGAGTCCCATACACCATTACCATTTGTATCTTCGAAATCCTCTCCTAGAAGGTGTTTAAACCTGGAGGCTAGTGTATAGCGTGTTCTGTTACTTCCTGCTTCGTACCAATACCAATTTGGCCATGGGTCCTCCTCCCCTGGGAGCGCATTAAAAGACTCATCACTTTGCTGAAGACCTAATGAAGCATGTTGAGCTGCAGCACTGTAGTTACCCTCATAAAGGTATTGTCTGCCTAATAGGGAGTGGATGATTTTCTCTTGATGTTCGTCTGCATAGACTATCGCAGAATCGAAATATGCTATCGCCATTGAATAAAGATCACCTGAAGGCAGAAAGGCACTCTCGTTTAGTGTTGCTCCACCATCATCAGGATAGCTTGGTCCGTTACCATAATACGTACCAAGAAGATAACATGGAAGTGCTTGGTATAAATATGCAGTGTAGTAACCTAGCTTTTCCGATGATTCGTCACCATCCATCAAATCTAATCTTAATTTTAATGAGTTAGCAGATCTCCAGACCTTAGCAATTGCCTGGTACGGAGGAGCATAAGTCCCTACTGTAGGGTCGTAGCTTCCATTATCGAGGTATTCTCCCCTTACATCGGTTGAACCCTGCACTTTACCATCATTAACTAATGCATCTGATAATAAATCAGCCCATAGAGAAACATAGGTATGAGCACTAGAATAATCATTCAATACACCATTTATAAGAAATGGTATGTTTGCAGGATCATTTATTTCTTCATCGGTCACATAAGATATGGACGAGGATGTATTTTCAACGAACGATTCACACCCATTAAAAATTAGTATTATGTATAATGAAATATATATTTTTTTCATGATCTAGAACCTTACGTTAATTCCAAAGTTATAAGTAGTGGGATATGGCATCGTATGAACCTCAACGCTTCTATAACCATTGCCTGTAGTGCCTATCGGGTCTGTTATAGCGCCTGACATGTTTAGCTCAGGATCTACACCAACCGCGCCTTTCGCTCTCCACAGTTTTACATTATTAGCTGAAACAAATACTCTTAACCCAGATATTGCATTATCTAATTTGAGTAGAGGTAAAAACTGATCTAATCTTACCCCCATGCTTATCTCTCTCAATCTTGTGTAGCTACCATCTTCTGTGTAGTTTGACGAAAATGCAGGATGTGCTTTTGCAAACTCATCAGCTGTTTGCGCCCACTCATCCTCCCTGCCTGGAACAGCAATCGGCAGAATTACCGCGCCGTTAGTCGCCCCAAAAACATCATAATCAATAGTGCCCACAATTTCTTCATCTCCCACAATAGGTGTAACCTGCCTTGTCATTTCAGCAGGAATGAAATTCATCGCAGCAAACAGTCCATCTAGTCCAAGTTTTTGCATTGAACTTAACCACCCGATGTGACCATTGTTGTTTGGCCCGGTGGCCCACCACATACCTCCAACAGCAGAGGAAAACCCTGTTTTACGCTCAAATAGCATAAAAAAGTCAAATATTTTATAATCAACATTTACGGAAAAGTTTCCTGTATGCTCAGGTACCAAGCGTCCTATGTAACCCTCTTCCTCTAACCTATATCCATTAACTGGATCAAAAAATGGAACAGAGCCCTCCAGGCCTAAGAGTGCAAGATCGAAAGTATCAATCTTAGCGCCATTAACTTTTTGACCCCAGAGAGAGTATTTTGGATAACCTTCTCTGATAGTAACTAGTCCAAAGTTATCAAATACCGGGTCACCCATTTTTTTAACCGTATTATCGTTCCAACTATATGAAAGACTCATATCTACGTTTAAATCTTTCTTTTTTATTGGAGAAGCTCTAAATAGCGCTTCAAATCCTTCCATTTCCATGCTGCCAATGTTATCTGGCCTTGCCAAATTTCCGTATCCCAGTGATGGAGAGAGAGGGCGGTAGATTACAGAGTTTTCTGCCCATTGCTTGTAAGAGGATAATTCTAGCGAAAATAGGTTCTCCCAAGTCATATCTAGCCCTAGTTCTAGTTCCTTAATTCTTTCAGGTTCTATGTTTGGGTTACCTACTCCAGATATTGTTGCACCCGATCCATTTCCTCCTACACTACCCGACCAAAGAAGGTTCTGACCGTCTGTGTGAGCTGGCAAGACACCGCTCTCACCATAGGCTGCTCTAAATTTGAGCATTTGAAACTGAGATGGAACAAAATTGAACTTATCCAATCTTGTAGAGAAACGCATTCCAGGGTATCCAATTGATCTAGATGAAGAACCCAATGCAGAACTATAGTCCTTTCTATAGCTTAAGGTTAGAAAGTATTGGTCTATGAATGACATTTCTTGTGTTAAGATAGCCCCTGCATCCCTTGCATTTCCTTCCCACTCCCCAGCGACGGTTATGTTACTGCCAGAGCCAATATCTGTTACCGCATTTTGTCCAAAGGAATCTCGAGCAATCTCCAATCCTTCCCACTT
>JAYNUL010000202.1:0-3244 GCA_038281125.1 Fidelibacterota bacterium
TATTATTTAAAATTAATAAAAACTGTATCATCTTTAATTTCTAAAGAAGAGTCGAATGAGTTTGATGTAAAAACACTAATTATATCTAATTCTGGCGGTGTTCCATCTTTAATGATGGGCAATCCATCTGATGCAGCTGTTACAGGAACACCAGGGTTTCCTGCTAAGTCAGTATATGTCATTTCAAACTCAATAATTCCATCATCTGCTTCATCTGCAGGATAGACAAGCATCCATGACTTATCAACGCCAATAGCGCCATCGTAAGTTTCTTCATTAATAGTAAAAAGAGGTGCATTTATTGATTCATTTGCATTGACTTGAAAAGTTATGGAATCTCCAGGCATCGACCTTTTTGCATCAAGTTCATTTGATGATGTTATTTCAAGCTTTACAAGCTCTGGAATAGTTTCATCAATAGTCAATATACTATCGCTAACAGGACCAGTAACACTGTTCCCAGCTCGGTCCCACAACTGTGCGATGAACTGGACCTTAGCATTTTCTTGAAACCCAGACATACTTTCAAATGCTTCAGCAGGAATAGAAACCTGTTTGACATCATCTATATCTCCTTTTTCAATAACATGAATTTGGCCAAGATCAGTAAATGTACTACCATCATTAAAATTAACCCGGACTTGAATTCTGCCTCCTATAAGAGATTCGTCATCAACAAGTGGGACGCCAACAGTTACATGGGTAGAGAGACTATTCCAATACCTTGGTACTATTTCTTGAGAAATAAGCAAATTTGATAAAAGTAATAGAATACTAAATCTTTTTATTTCCATTCTTCTAATAAACCTCGAGCTATTTCGTGTTGATCCATGTCTTCTAATTTATAAGTTTTACTGATATTTTCATCAAGTAGTGAACTTAATAAAGAAATAGCTTTTTTCTCCTGACCATTTTTATAAAGAGCGCGAGAAAGATATACAGTTTGACTGGGAGTGGATTTAACTGTGTTGTACGCAAGAGTTAAGTATTCTAAGGCTTTGTCATTGCTTGGCCAAGATAATACAAATGGAATATATGGAGATTTATAATGAACCGCTCCAAGCATAAAGTACCCACCGCCGTCACTATAGTTTGAATCCATTTTAATGATTTTTTTTGACACCTTACGCATAATGCCTGCTACACCTTCTCTAGCTGCTGACATTGTACCATAGATTTCTGCCCAACTTCCAAGATTAACAAGATACCAGTAATGAGCTGAAACTGATTCTGGATATAGATTAATTAATTTCTCTCCTAATACTTTACCCTTACTATAAATATCTTTTTTTTCATCATCATTTTGAGAAACAAATTTTCCTTTGAAGTAATAACATTTTAAAAGGAATACTCCAGCATCAAGCTCTTTTTCTGGACTTTTCATTGCTATAAGAAATTCATCAATTGCTCTTCCGATCAAACTAGGATCTGCTTTTAATCCAATTGATTTTTCAGCTCGCTGATCGTAAAAGTTTAGTCCTCTTTCAAAATGAGTAAGTTCAGCGCTTAAAAAAGAAAAAAAAGAAAGAGTAATTGCACAAAAACTCTTCACCAAAACAATCTTAGAAATATTCAATATAGGTTATCTTGATTTCTCGCTTAAAGTATTCAACTTTCTCATCATCAAAAAGAAGATTATTAAGGTCAAGCTCTAAATGTAGGGATTCAACAAAAGACCAACGAACTGCAGCATTCAGATATCCACCTTTACTTATTGACATAGTTTCAGCTGTCATATCATTCTCATTCAATGCACTATTGTATTCAAGAAGAATAGAAAACTCAGGGTTCAGCTCAAGGTCTAATCCAAAAAACAAATTAAGGTCCTCATCTCCATCATTCGTTTCTAGAAAACTATAATTTAACCCGGAATGAAGTCCAATATTTCCATTCCCAAAAGGAGACAACCAGTTCTTTGATGCTGCTAGGTAGATTCCTAGAGCCTTTGTATCATAGCGCTGAAGAGTATCTTCAGAATAATATTTGCCAAGACCCTGCGTATTCATACCAAATGCAATTCCAGGCATGGACATGTTTTCATCAATTACTAAATATTTCAACTTTGCCTCTGGCCTAGGATACCATACAAGACTATCATCACCTATTAAATTTGGAGAACCGTAGGACAGGCCAAACTGAAACCTATCTGTAATACCTACACCAAGACCCGTAATGAGCCCTCCTCCGTCCTGGATCCTCATATCCATCGAAAAGCTACCCCTGCTAAGTGTGCCAGCAGTCGGAATAGTAATTAGGTCTGTTGGTGGAGGGTAATCTTGTGCTTGGATAGCAAAGGATAAAGCTACAGTAGTAAAAATAATTTGTTTTTTCATTATCTCTTCAAGTGAATTGGTTTAGGATAAATTACATCACCCATTCGAGAGGTCAAAGTACGTACGCGATGAATAGGGAGTGTGAGAATATCATTCTCCTGATCCATACGAAACTTTAGTCCATTTTCAGAAAGGTCAACAAAGTCAATTAATAGTCTATCACCGTTAACAAGAATTAATTCATCCCACTCAGTGCGAGGAATAATGCCACCATGAGGAACTAAAATTCTACGTTCTTTTATCTCTCTTGCTATTATATCAGCCTCATCTAAAGTATTATGAGAACGAGGTGGCGGTGTTTTATAAAGTTGATCTGCAGGAGCCATATCTACAGCAACATTTGATAAAAGTTCACCATCATGACCAAATTCCCATATTTGAACAACTGTGTGTGGTTGGATATAATCATGAAGATGTTCAAACTTATACTTGAACCTTCTTATTATTCTGCCTGAGGGAAGATCTCTCCACCTTTCTTCATACAAATTACCCAAATAATCATAATCCAAATCAATCTGACCATATTTTTGGCCATCAATTGTCTGAAACACTATTTTTGATATCTGTACTCCATCATCCATAGTGAAATAGGTTCTCTGATCAGTGAAAGTCATGGGTTCATTCTTCTTATATCTCCATGCTCTGTACTCTTGGCTCCATGGCTCATCCTCGCCATAAATAGTTAGGTTTAAATACTTCCAGCGATCCGTATACTCTCCTTTTTCTTTTAGGATTCCGTACTCGTTGTATTTAAGCATTTCTCTCTTTTCTATGACACCACTTGAAGAGACTCTCTCAATTTTTATAGGCTGATCCTTTTCATTATAGCTAACGGAAAGATGGGCTTTCCCGCGACGATCCGTTGATAGCATAGACAAATCAGCCTTGAAATTATGATCACTCTCAAAATA
>JAYNUL010000203.1:0-3232 GCA_038281125.1 Fidelibacterota bacterium
TTCGAACTAAATCAAAGTTTTTCTAATTAATTCCTGATCCTGAAATATGAGGATGTTTAAGATTTTTTATTTTTTCTTCTAAATCTTCAACTATCGCATGAATTGATTCAACATCATCCTTATACTCATTAACTAATTTTTTAGCTACTTCAAGATTATATTTATTCATACCTGTTGGACCATAAAAAGTTGACAATCCTTGAGATGCAATAGATAACCTTGATCCAATTGTGGGTTTATCCCATTCTCCAATTTCATTCTTTGCAGGATTAGTTCCATATTTATCTCTCATTGTTAAGTACTGATTTTTTACTTTTTCAAGTTCCATAAACATGTCTTCTGACAGTGATTCAGTTAACATTAATGCCTTCTCCAATAAGCTTAATTTAGGTTGAAGCCTAGAGAATGTGTCAGAATATTTTGAATATTCTCTATATACCAAAGCAAGATCAGCAGCATGAGAATTATACTCATCAAAAGAGGCTCCTTTAAGAACACCCTCTCTTAATAATTTAACTCCAAACTCAATAGGACCATCAATTTTTTCAAGATTGCCATCCTTTTGAATATATAAAGTTGCGGTGTAAGTTCCAGGAGTAACAAAAGGTCCTGCCATTTGCCTCCAACCAGATCTTGAGGTTATCGTATTGTAACTTTTGTGCTTGAGATCCCAAACAATTTTCCCAGTCCCTTTAGTTGCATTTTTACTTACATTTCTGATTAAATTACCATTAGAGTCATTAATTGATAGAAGTAATTGTGCAGGCTTCTCTCTCATTTCTTTAGTTAAAGAATCATAGCCAGGAAAAGGTATGTCTTTACCTTGCTTATTTAATGTTGACTCCATCTTTTTTCTGTTAGATTTAATGGTTTGTGGAACATCTTTTAAATGATATGTGAAGACAGCACCAAAAGTTGGATTTTCAGCCACATAATATTGTCCACCTGTATTACCTAATGCATTCCTAGGTTTAAATAGCTTAGCATCTCTTGGTTTGAATAATTTACCCTTAGCGGAAAGATTTTCTTCATTCATCATCCCCCTTAATGCAGAATAGTCATCAAGGACAAAGAATCCTCTTCCAAAAGAAGCAGCAACAAGATCATTTTCTCTTTTCTGTATTACAAGGTCTCTAAATGAAATTGTAGGAGTGCCAGGAAGTTTCTGCCAATAATCTCCACCGTTAAGTGAAGTATAAACACCAAATTCTGTTGCTAAAAATAATAGATCTTTTTCAATATGATCTTGAACAAGTCTCCAAATTAGTGTTCTATCTGGAATATTATTAGAGATTGACTTCCATGATTGCCCCATGTCTGTACTCTTAAATAAATATGGGTTTAAATCACCTTCTTTATGGTTGTCAAGTGAGACATAAACAGTATTTTCATCAAAAAGATCTGCTTTTATGTCATTAACAAAAGTCCTTTCTGGTAAGCCTAGCTTTGTAACTGGTATCTCTTTCCATGTTTCACCTCCGTTAGTTGTAACATGAATAAAGCCATCATCAGTTCCAGACCAAATAATTCCTTCCTTTACTGGAGATTCAGATAATGATGTTATAGTGTTATACTGAGACATTGCCTTAACATCCCAAGAATTATCCCAACTTTGTTTTCTACCAAGGATTGGTAATTCTATTCTATTTTCATTTCTTGTTTGATCTCCAGAAATCACTTCCCAGCTATCACCTCTATTTTCTGATTGCCAAACCCTATATGAACCTATGTATATTTTTGAAGGATTATGGGGGCTAACCAATATTGGAGTATCCCAATTAAACCTTTCATATGGATCACCCTCTTCTGGCTGAGGTTTGATATAAACCTGCTCACCTGTTGTTAAATCAACCCTGTGAAAACCACCCTCCTGTGTAGTAGCATACATGATATCATCATAGACTGGATCTGTTGCAGATTGATGACCATCTGCCATTAATGTCTTATACCAAACTCTGTTTGTGATTCCATATTCTTCATCTGTAGCTGATGGACCACCAGCTGATCCATTATCTTGTGTTCCACCAAATATATGGTAAAATGGTTCTTTATTATTAACAGCAACTTTGTAGAACTGAGTTAAGGGTAAGTTCAAAAAATAGTGCCAATTTTTAGCATCATCAAAACTTTCATAAATACCAGCATCAGTACCAACCATAAGATAATCTGGATCACTTGGTTTAAATGCCATGGCATGATGGTCACTGTGCTTTTTGTCAAAATAATAATAGAAGTTTCTCTCGTTTGTAAGTTGTTCAAAGTTTTTACCTCCATCTTTTGAAGTTAAAATATGGACATTCATAAGATATAACCTATCAAATTCATGAGGACTCGTGTAAAGCTCTTGATAGTAGTGAGGACCAGTTCCTCCTGACACAGTGTTTGACATCTTTTTCCATGACTCTCCCCTGTCTGTAGATTTATAAACCCCTCCTTTTGTTCTATCTTCCTCAATTGCTGCATATATAACATCAGGTTTTTGATATGATATTGCAATTCCTATTTTTCCAAGATTTGATTTTGGTATTCCTTTAGTCAATTTCTTCCATGTCTCTCCTCCATCTTCAGACTTATGAATTCCAGAACCAGGACCACCACCCATATATGCCGCTACAGTTCTATGTCTATCCCATGTAGCTGCATAAATTAAATCAGGATTCCTTGGGTCAATCATAATATCAGTTACTCCAGTCCATTCTGATTTTCCTAAAGTTTTATACCAATTTTTTCCACCATCAACTGTTTTATATAAACCTCTCTCTCCTCCACTACTCCAAAGCGGTCCCTGAACTGCTACCCATACAATATCAGAGTTGTCTGGGTGAACAATAATCTTAGAAATATGTTCAGAATTTTTAAGCCCCATATTTTTCCATGATTTTCCACTATCAGAACTTTTATAAATTCCATCACCATATGCAACATGTCTACCTCCAACATTCTCTCCTGTACCTACCCATATAATATTTGTATTTGAATTATCAATTGCAATAGCTCCTATTGAGTACGAGGATTCATTGTCAAATATTGGATTCCATGTTGTACCTGCATTATCAGTCATCCATACACCACCGGATCCAGCTGTTATATACCAAACGTTTTCATTTTCAGGATGAATCGCTATGTCTGAAATCCTTCCGGATAAAAATCCAGGACCAATATTTCTAAACTTAAATGCATTAAGAGAGACTTTTTCTGTGTTAGTATTCTCTTTTTGATTTCTTTTTCTTTG
>JAYNUL010000204.1:0-3195 GCA_038281125.1 Fidelibacterota bacterium
GTCTAAGCATGTAGAGGGTTTTGTGTATGAATAAAATACTTGTATTTATATTTTCTATTTTTTTAATCAACTTAAATGCTATTGAAGTTGCTCACTTAGAGGTGCCGGATGAATTTTCAATAGATATTTTTACCAAGGAAGTTATATCTCCAAGGCAAATGGCTGAAGGAGGCAATGGCTATATTTTTGTCGGCTCTAAAATTGGTAATGTCTATGCTCTCCGAGATCACGATGGAAATGGCAGGATTGATAGTGTTATTACTATTGCTGAGGGTCTGAACGATTCCTCTGGGGTTGCATATAAAAATGGAACTTTATTCATCGCTGAGATAGATAAAATTTGGAAGATTGAGCAAATCGAAGAAAAGCTAAGTGACTTTGATAAAAAAAATCTCAAAATGGAATTGATTACTGATGAACTGCCTTCAGATAAGTGGCACGGAAGAAAATGGATAATGATTGATCATGATGACAGCATTCTTATGAATATTGGTGCTCCTTGCAATGTATGTCTTAATGAGGATGAAAGATATGCAACCATAATTAGATTCAGAGAGAATAATTGGTTCATAGAGGCAAGAGGAGTAAGAAATACTGTAGGCTTTGATTGGAACCCACTTAATGAGAAGCTATATTTTACTGATAATGGTCGTGACTGGATGGGCGATACAATGCCGTCTTGTGAGTTAAACATTCTTAAAAAAAGTGGAGATTTTTTTGGATTTCCATATTTGCATGCAGATAACACCTTAGACCCAGAATTTGGAGATTATGATCATGGCTATGAGATAAAAAAACCTGTATTGAACCTTGGGGCGCATGTTGCACCTACAGGCATTGAGTTTTATACAGGGAATCTATTCCCAGCAGAGTATAAAAACAATGCATTTATAACTCTTCATGGTTCATGGAATAGCTCAAAAAAAGTTGGCTATAAAGTAATAAGAGTTATATTTGATAAAAATGGAAATGTCATTTCTAGTAAAGATTTTCTAACAGGCTTCTTGGATGGTGAAAGGGTAATGGGCAGACCTGCAGCTCCATTAATGCTTTCAGACGGATCTCTTTTAATCAGCGATGACCATGCAAACGCTATATATAGGGTTAAAAGAGCACCTAAGATATAAATGGAAAATTTAATACCTCTTTTAGGTATTGCTAAAAAAGCAGCTTTAAAATCTGGAGATTACCTAAAAGAAAATTTTAGTCAAAACAATGAAGCATCATTTGATGATGGTCGTGACATAAAACTTAAAATCGATGTTGAGTCCGAAGATTTAATACTCAGGATGCTTAAAGAGAATTCTAAAATTCCCATATTATCTGAAGAGTCTGGAGCAAATGAAAACCTAGGAAAAACTTATTGGGTAGTGGATCCGCTGGATGGTAGCTCCAACTACTTTAGGAAAATAAGAATTTGTGCTGTTTCAATAGCATTAATTCATGAAGGTAAGCCGATATTAGGCGTAATTAATGATTTTATGAATGATGATCTTTACTATGGATCAAAAAATGAAGGAGCATTCTGTAATGACGTTCAAATTAAAGTTTCCTCTACAAATGCAATTAATAAAGGGACAATCATGTCTGGAATACCTGCAAAACAAGTTTACTCTAATGAGGAATTCACCTCTATGATTGAACTTTTTCAACAATGGAAAAAGGTGAGAATGATTGGGTCTGCAGCTGTAGCAAATCTTTATGTAGCAGATGGAAGAGCAGATTGTTATGAAGAAAAAGATACTTTTATTTGGGATGTTGCAGCAGGAGCAATAATAGTTGAAGAAGCCGGCGGTTTGGCGAATCTTACAGAAATAAGAGATGACTTTCGTGTGAATGCAAAATTTACAAATGGAAAAATTAAATAGTAATGAATGGATTAGTCTGGCTTAGATCTGATTTAAGAATAGATGATAATCCTGCACTAAGCATGGCTAGTAATGAATGCAAAAAATTAGTTTGCATATATTTGCTATCAGAAAAAGAATGGGAAATGCACAACAATGCTAACGTAAAGCTAGACTTCATTGTTAGAAACCTAGAAAGGTTGTCAGAGGATCTTCATAAGCTAAACATACCTCTAATTTCAGCATCTGCAATAAGTTTTGATGAATTGCCAAATATAATTTCTGAGTTTTGTAGCTCTAATAAAATTAAAAAATGTTATTGGAATAATGAGTTTGGTGTTGATGAAGAAAAAAGAGATAAAAATGTTGCATCTATTCTCAATAGCTCTGGAATTGAATACCAAAGTTTTGATGATCAAACTTTCTTTAAACCTGGAACACTTCTCACTGGTCAAGGGAATCCATTTTCAGTCTTTACTCCCTTTAAAAAAAAATGGGTTGAAAACTTTTCACTAGATCATTTAGAAATAGAAACCGATATCTCCATAAAAGAACCATTTAAAATTACTAATACTTTTAAACAAGAAATTTCATTTAAAAAAACTCACGTTGTAGACATGAATTTATGGGCATCAGGAGAGGTGGTTGCTAAAAATAAGCTAAAAAGTTTCCTAACAAAAAAGGTATTTAACTACTCTAAAGACAGAAATGACCCAATACTAGATGGCACAAGTAGAATATCCCCTTATCTTGCCGTAGGAGTCATTTCAAATCGGCGCTGTTTATTAGAAGCTCTAAAGTTAAATAATTTTGAATTACAGGCTGGTGATAAAGGTATCTGTAAATGGATTGATGAAATTATATGGCGAGAGTTTTATAAAAATATTATGCACTCCTTTCCAAGGGTGAGTATGAATCAGCCATTCAATATGTCTACCACATCAATTGATTGGAGATACAATGAAGAGGAAATTAATGCGTGGAAGAATGGAAAGACAGGTTTTCCACTTATTGACGCTGCAATGCTCCAGCTTAGACAAGAAGGCTGGATGCATAACAGGCTGAGAATGGTAGTAGCTATGTTTTTTACAAAGAATTTGCTCCATGATTGGCGGATTGGCGAAGCCTTTTTTATGGAAAACCTAATTGATGGTGACTTTGCATCAAATAATGGAGGTTGGCAATGGAGTGCCTCAACAGGAACTGACGCTGCCCCATACTTTAGAATCTTCAATCCAGTAACTCAATCACAAAATTTTGATTCTGAAGGGCAATTTATAAAAAAATATTTGCCTCAATTGGCCTCACTCAATGATAAGGAAATTCATTTACCCTCACCTGAGCATCT
>JAYNUL010000205.1:0-3190 GCA_038281125.1 Fidelibacterota bacterium
ACTAATAACATGGACATAAATAATCTAAGAAATATTGCAATTATTGCCCATGTTGATCATGGAAAAACAACACTTGTAGATAAGCTTCTTCAACAATCAGGAACACTAGACAGAAAAAACATGGATTCTGAAAGAATCATGGACTCCAACGATCAAGAAAAAGAAAGAGGTATAACAATTACTGCTAAAAACACTTCAATCAATTGGAAGGATCATCTTATCAATATTGTAGACACTCCTGGTCATGCTGATTTTGGTGGAGAGGTTGAAAGAGCGCTTTCAATGGTTGATTCAGTGCTTCTGCTTGTTGATGCAGTTGATGGTCCAATGCCACAAACAAGATTTGTTACTCAAAAAGCATTTGAAAAAGGCTTGAAACCAATTGTAGTCATTAATAAAGTTGATCGCCCTGACGCTAGGCCTGACTGGGTTCTAGATCAAGTTTTTGATTTATTTGATAGGCTGGGCGGAACTGATGAGCAGCTGGATTTTCCAGTTATATATGCTTCAGCTATTGAGGGTATTTCAGGCTTAGAGCCCGATGAGATGACTGACGACATGACTCCTTTAATAGAAATGATAGTTGACAAAGTGCCTGCCCCAGAAGTTAAAAAAGACGGTCCTTTACAACTGCAAATAAGTGCTCTTGATAGCAATAGTTATGTTGGGGTTATTGGTATAGGTAGAATTAAACAGGGTTCTATTAAACCAAACGATCAGGTAACAGTAATAGATAGGGAGGGTAAGACAAGAAAAGGTAAAGTTCTTCAAGTCATGGGATATGTTGGATTAGAAAGAGTTGAGGTTGCTAATGCTGAAGCTGGCTCGATAGTTTGTATAACTGGAATTGATAAACTGAATATATCTGACACGATATGCGATCCAATGCATGTTAATGCTCTTCCTCCTCTATCTGTAGATGAGCCAACGGTCAGTATGACTTTTCAAGTAAACGACTCTCCTTTTGCTGGAAGGGAAGGAAAATTTGTTACTTCCAGAAATATTAAAGAGAGACTGGAAAAAGAATTAATCTCAAATGTAGCTTTAAGAGTTGTGCAAGGAGATAGCCCAGACAAATTTATTGTCTCAGGGAGAGGCGAGCTGCATTTATCAGTTTTAATTGAAACAATGCGCAGAGAAGGTTTTGAACTAGCTATATCCAAACCACAGGTTATACAAAAAGAAGTTGGCGATGAAATTCATGAGCCATATGAACAAATTGTTATTGATGTTGAAGATATACATCAGGGGTCAGTTATTGAAGAACTTGGTCCAAGAAAAGCAGAGCTTAAAAACATGGAGCCGGATGGCAAAGGAAGAGTAAAACTTGAATTTATGGCTCCATCAAGAGGAATCATTGGCTTTAGATCACATTTTTTAACAATCACCAGTGGAACGGGAATAATGACAAGTGTTTTTGATCACTATGGTCCTGTTAAAACTGGGGAAATTGCTAAAAGAACTAATGGTGTTATGTATGCAATGACTGCAGGCAAAACTCTTGCATACGCATTATTCAATCTACAAAATCGTGGCAAATTATTTCTTGGGCATGGTCAAGAGGTTTATGTCGGCCAAATTGTTGGTCTTCATTCAAGAGATAATGATCTTCCGGTTAACCCTACCAAGGCAAAACAATTAACAAATATCAGAGCTGCAGGCACAGATGAAAATTTGATCCTTGTTCCACATATTAAACATACATTGGAGCAGGCTCTTGAATTTATTGAAGATGATGAGCTGGTTGAAGTTACGCCCGAATCAATAAGATTGCGAAAAAAAGGTAGAGTAAGAACCTAGAAAATAACTATAAAGAACAGGTCATGTCATTTCCACAACATAGTGGAGATTTTATTTTTCCATCATAGTTTGAGCAATCAATCTGCTTACATTGTGATATTTGAACCTTACTTCCATCATCTAAATTAAGATACCCATCTACAAGAGATTCATTACATTCACCACAAGATGTATTTACTGACATGCCACATTCATTACATTTATAAGTTGCCATAATTATTTCTCCTAAAATTTTGATCAGTTATTACTCATTGCTTCAAGTATTTCGAGTAACAAATTAATCATATCCAAGTAGAGAGTAAAAGCAAATTCAAAAGCAGTTTCCCAATTATTCATACCCAAGGTTCCTTCTCTTCTTTTAATCATATTAAAGTCAACTAAAAGAAATATAGAAAAAATTATTGCTCCAAATATAGCCTGATATCTTGTTGCCTTCCTGCTAAAACCAATAACTGTTCTGATTAAGCTGAGAATTATTAATCCCAATAAAGAGAAAAATAAAAAAAACTTCAATCCAATATTTTCAGAGAATGAGTAAAAATCGCTATAACCAATGTAACCAGTTATAAGAGTAACAAATAAAACTATTTTAAGTGCTTTAAGTCCATCGTTCTCATCCATCTGAAGCATAATGAACCCCAAGAGTATTCCAAAGGCAATGCTTTGAATTGTAAAGATTGTAAGTCCAATTGGTAAGCTTACTCCAGAAGTGGCAAGAAATAGGGTTACCCAAAGACCAACAAACCATATTATTAGGACAGGAAATAGTCTGTCTTTCGTTTCATAGTCATAACCATCTCGAATCATTTCTAAGGCCTCTTCTCTGCTATTTACTTTTTGTGTAAGAGTATGTTCGGGTATCATTTTTTTTGTTTCATTATCAAAATGCTCCTCAACAACCTTCGACATAGTTGCTGGATAATTTTTTGGGGATTCATGGTATGGAACTAAATCTAGTTCTCGATTCATGTTCATAGCACCTCTGAATGAATATCCAAATAATTTTGTTCCATTTTTATATGCAACTTGTGCTTGTTTGATTATGAAATATGCTAGACCAAAAACAATGCCTATCTGGGCCGATAAAATAACCATTGTTTTAAAAAGTAACGAGGTTTCAAAAAACATAATTTTAAGATTAGCTTATAAATAAAAAATAGGGTTATTTTTTACACGTTAATTTTATATATTATTTAATAAGGTATTTAACAGAGTGATCTCCAAAATTTCTTTCTGCAACTTCTAAAAAACCATTTTTTGCATGGAAATCAAGAGATATTTGATTTAGAGGAATTGAATTTACTTCACAACAAATTGGTAACATGTCTTTTTGTGCTATCTCATCAAGGTATTTGTAAATTTTTGTTCCGAGTCCCTTTCTTCTGTATTC
>JAYNUL010000206.1:0-3177 GCA_038281125.1 Fidelibacterota bacterium
TACTGAGATCATAAGGAGATATTTCAAGGGTTACCACATCACCAGGAAGTATTTTGATAAAATGCATTCTCATCTTTCCACTTACATGAGCTAACACCTCATGCGTATTTCCTCCAATTTCAACTTCTACACGGAACATCGCGCTAGGCAAGGTCTCTTTAATTATCCCATCGATAGTTATTGGTTGCTCTTTAGCCATCTGAACCCACACTCAATATTTTTGGACCTTGATCTGTAATTGCAATAGTATGTTCAAAATGAGCAGATGGTAAACCATCTTTGGTCAATATTGTCCAACCATCACTAGCCGTAAGTATATCTCTAGAACCAGAATTTATCATTGGTTCAATAGCAATACACATTCCCGATCTTAACTTGTACCCTTGTTTTGCTTCACCATAATTAGGTATTTGAGGCTCTTCATGTAATGAAGTTCCGATACCATGACCTACAAGTTCTCTAACGACAGAAAAGCCATTTTTTTCAGCATGTTCTTGTACTGCTTTGCCAATATCACCTACAAAATTACCTGGAACTGCTTGTTCAATACCTCTTAGCAGTGATTCTTTTGTCACTTTTAATAGTTTTTCTTTATCTGCATTGATTTTCCCAACTGCAAAAGACCTGGCGTGATCTCCATAATATCCATCTAATTCAGCTCCACAATCAATCCCTACAATTTGACCTTCTTTTAAAATATCTTTTTTTGGAATTCCATGTACAACTGCTTCCTCAATTGAAACACATAATGTTGCAGGGAAACCCATATAACCCTTAAAAGCAGGTCTTGCTCCTTGAGATCGAATATACTCTTCAGCCATGCTATCTAAATCTGATACACAAGTACCTTCCACAATATACTCTTCTAGCATAATTAGCGTATCAGCAACAATTTGACAACTTTTAGATATTTTTTCAATCTCACGATCTGATCTTGTGTAAACCACTACATCCGCCTCCTGCCCCGAATTTTACCTTTGGTCAAAAACCCATCATAGTGCCTCATCATTAAATGAGATTCTATTTGCTGCAATGTGTCAAGTGCAACACCAACAATAATTAATAAACTTGTACCGCCAAAAAAGGATGCTAGGTCATAATTAATACCCATTAATTCCATAAGTATGTACGGAAAAATTGCAACAAAGGCCAAAGCAATAGATCCCGGAAGCGTAACTCGTGTTAAAATATTATCAATGTACTCTGCTGTCTTTTTACCAGGTCTGACTCCAGGTATGAATCCCCCTTGCTGCTTCATAGTTGACGAAACCTGCACTGGGTCAAATGCGATAGCAGTGTAAAAGTAGGTAAAAAAGATGATCATTAAGCCAAAAACAATCCAATAAAACGGATGATCAAAAGAGAACCACCTCATAAGCGAAGCTGAAAAATCACTATCACCCATAAATGTAGTCAAAGTACTAGGTATGAACATTATTGATTGTGCAAAAATAATTGGCATTACACCTGCGGTGTTTACCCTCATCGGTATATGCGTATTTTGCCCTCCATAAATTTTCCTTCCTACCACACGTTTGGCATATTGGACCGGAATCTTTCTAGTTCCTTGAGTAAGAAGTACCACAAAGCAAATAATTAAAAACATTATACCCATAAGTATAAACTCAGATAGCCAACCTCTTGCTCCAGATTGGACCATGGTTATTTCGCTAAGGATTACATTAGGAAAAGCAGATACTATACCAACCATGATAATTAAGGAGATACCATTACCTATACCTCTTTCTGTAATACGTTCACCGAGCCACATGAGAAATAGTGTACCGGTAACCATGCTGATAATTCCGGTAAAAGTAAACATTACCCCAGGGTTTATCACAACTTGCTGACCATTTGATGTTAGACTTGGTAAGAAAACAGCAACCACACCATAAGACTGCATTGATGCTAATAAAACAGTTCCGTATCTAGTGATTTGGGTAATTTTTTTCCTTCCAGCTTCACCTTCTTTCTGCAATCTTTGAAAATATGGAATTACTGATCCCATTAACTGTATAATTATTGACGAAGAAATGTAAGGCATTATACCCAAAGAAAATAATGACGCTTGGGAAAAAGCACCTCCCACGAAAGTATTGAACAAACCAAACAATCCGCTTTTTAGATTATCAAAAGCCAGAGCTAAAATTTCACCATCAACACCTGGAATTGGTATATGCGCACCAATTCTTACAACTATTAATACGCTGAGCGTGAAAATAATCCTTAAACGAAGTTCAGGAATTATGAAAATGCTTTTTATCTTATCAATCACAATTCTATTGCAGTCCCACCTGCTTCTTCAATTTTTTGTTTTGCTGATTTACTAAACACAGTAGCAGTAATATGAACCTTTTGGTTTATTTCGCCATTACCCAAAATTTTAACTGGTTTGAGTGCTGATCTTATCAATCCTTTTTCTTTTAAGACTTGGGCATCAACCTGCTCAAGACCTAAAGGTGCAATTTTATCAATATTTACTATTTGAAAATCTTTTTTGAAGATATTTGTAAACCCACGCATTGGCAATCTGCGAGCAATTGACATTTGCCCGCCTTCAAACCAAGACCTTTTTTTGAACCCTGATCTTTGACCAGCACCCTTATCACCTCTGCCTGCAGATTTACCTAGACCAGAGCCATGCCCTCTGCCTATTCTTTTTCGATTTTTAATACTACCCTTTACTGGCTTTAGAGACTCTAACTTCATAATTCCTCTACTTTTAACAGATAAGAGATGTTGTTAATCATTCCTCTAATTTGCGGGGAGTCTTGATGCTCAACTACTTGCTGCATTTTCTTTAAACCTAACGCTACTAAGGTGGCCTTTGCCTTTGGTTTATAGCCTATTTTACTTTTCACTTGTGTGATTCGTAAAATTTTATTTGATTTTGCCATTAGTTAAAAACTTCTCCGATGGTAAGTCCACGCTTATTGGCGATACTCACTGCATCTTTTAAAGAAATAAGACCCTCCATTGTTGCATGCACCAAATTCATCGCATTTTTAGAACCTTGTCTTTTTGTTAAAATATTTTGCACACCAGCTTGCTCCATAACTGCTCTAACAGGGGCACCTGCAATAATTCCCGTACCGGGCGAAGCTGGTTTCAAAAAAATTTTGCTAGCACCATGTTTTCCAATAACGGTATGTGGAATCGTTCCATTAATAACACAGA
>JAYNUL010000207.1:0-3162 GCA_038281125.1 Fidelibacterota bacterium
TTGAAGACGAACCTGATATTCGTGAAGCACTGGCCTATAACTTTAAAAAAGAAGGGTTCAATACATTTGAATTCTCTAATGGTGATGATTGTCTTCAAGCCATCAATAAGAAGAAGCCTGATGTACTCATTCTAGATATCATGTTACCAGGAATTTCAGGGCTAGATGTTTGTCGTGAGATTAGATCAGATGAAGCTTTATCTAACATAGCAATCATTATGCTCACCGCTAAAGGCGAAGAAATAGACAGAATAGTAGGGTTTGAATTGGGTGCTGATGATTATGTTACAAAACCTTTTAGTGTTCGAGAGTTAATACTACGAGTAAAAGTTATCTTAAAAAAACAAAAAGAATCATCACAAAATGGTGGCATTATTACTATTGGACCAATCTCAATAAACCACGATGCTCATGAAGTAAGGATTCATGATCAGGAAGTTATTCTTACAGCTCTTGAATTTAAACTACTTGACCACTTATTAAGACGGAAGGGTAGAGTTCAAACAAGAGACCAACTTCTTGGTGATGTATGGGGTTATAGTTCAGAGGTAACGACTAGAACAGTGGACACCCACATAAAGAGGCTAAGAGAAAAACTTGGCGCCACAGGGGATTTAATTCAAACCATTAGAGGTGTTGGCTACAGATTTAACAACATTAGTTAATGGCTAAAATTATTCCAACCTTTAAGTTCTCCAGAATTTTTTTATTGTCTCTAACATTCTTAATTTTTATTACCTTTATCGTAGTAACAATCTTTTCCTCTTTTATTTTTAATAATTCGAGAATACAGCAAATTGAATCGCTCTATATTCAAGCAAAGACAATAGATACATTAATTCCACAGATTGATGAAAAAGACATAAATTTTGATGAAATAGCAGATTCTTTATCAATAACAGATTCAGATGATAACGAACTTAGAATTACAATAATTAATGAAGATTGGCAGGTAATTGGTGATTCTTTAGTTGAACAACAAAATCTTTCCAACGTTGAATTACACTCTCCTGAAAACAGAATTGAGATTAGAGATGCAATTAACAGTGCTTATGGATCTGCTACTAGAAACAGTGAGACTACTGGAGAAGATTTAATCTATGTTGCTATTCTTAGAGATCAAAATGATTTAAGTAAAGGAATAATTCGAGTTGCTCTTCCATTTGACCTATCTGCCTCTCTATTCAATTTTTTTATCATTCCCTTCATCATTTTATTTTTTCTAGTTGTAGCATCATCCAGTTTCTTAAGCTTAAATGTTGAAAATAGTATCCGAAGGGATCTTTCTATTCTGCTAAATAACACCCAAAGAGCACTTAAAGGCAAACCTATAAAAAGGAAAATAAGGAAAGGAGATGAACAGCTTGAATCAATATCCAACACAGTGAATGATATATCTAACCGATTGAATGCAGAAATAGAACAAACGATCGATCAGAGAATTCAATTTGGTACTGTTTTAGACAGCATCAATCAGGGCGTTATTATTTTCAATAAAAATTATAAAGTTAGATTTGCAAATGATATTGCATTAGAGATTTTTGGTAAGCATCAGTTCTTTCTGGGTGAGAAGATAGCTAACAAACAATTGCAATCTATTAACAAGCTTTTAAAAAAGACTAAAGAAAATCTATCTGCTGAAGCTGAAATGACTATAAAAGCCAAAAGCTCTGATAAAAACCTTCTTCTTTCTGCAACAACCATGCCATCTACAAATGAATATATCTTGGTCATAAATGATATTTCATCCTTAAGAAAATTAGAAAACTTACGTAAAAATTTATTAACTGATATTTCTCATGAAATTAAGACACCTGTCTCAGTTATTAGAGCAGGATCAGAAACACTTAATTCGGGCGCTTTAGAAGACAAAGAAACTGCTAAGAAGTTTACCCAATCAATTCAGGACAATGCTGAACGGTTGAGTGAAATGATTGAGGATTTACTTGAACTAGAAAAGATTGAATTTAGTGGCTTGGTACCAAATAAAAAGAAAATGAATGTCTTGCAGCAAATAAATATCATTATTGATTCATTGCAATCATTAATGTTTGAAAAAAATATTCAACTTGATAATTTAATTTCTTCAGAACATGTAATTAAAACCGATAAAGATTCGTTTAGAACTATTCTTTCTAATTTGATTGCAAATGCTATTAAATATTCACCAGATGGATCAACGATTTTATTGAAATCCTCTATTTCAGAGACTGATATAACTATTGAAATAGCAGATGAAGGCTATGGTATAGAGAAACAAAATTTAAACAGAGTCTTCGATCGTTTCTATAGAACCGATAAGGCGCGAGCTCATACAAAAGGCACAGGACTGGGGCTATCATTGGTTAAGCAACTTACAAACAGATTGGGTGGCAATGTAAGTGTAGAATCTAAAATTAACAAAGGTTCTAAATTTTTTGTTAGATTGCCTCAGAAATAGTAAAATTCCAGCATGGCAAAAGGTGATTTAATAAGGCTAGGTCTTTTTAGTATTCTTCTAGTAATAGTTATTGGTTTCTACTCTAACTTAGGAGTTCTTTCATTTAATAACGTTAATGTATCTGAGACATTGCCCAAACCAGTTAAAGCAGAACCCACCATCACAGGCAATAATATTCCTTCTATAACTGCCTCCGTAGACAATGCCAAGAAGTTAAATTTAAATTTTGAACTTGTTGGTATAAGAGGGAATAGCCCGCAAAGCACCATTATTGTTTTAGAAAACAGTAAATATAAATTGATTGAACAAGGAGAAAATATTACAAATCAGTTAGTTTTTTCTCATACAGATGGATCAAGAGCATATTTTTTTGATGGGACAAATTACACTTTCCTTGATATCATTGGCTCTGAGACTGCTTTTGATAAAACCAAAATAAATCAAACAGACAAATAATTATGAACTTTAAGAAGATTATTCTAGCTCTATCTTTGTCCCTAGCGTTAGCGGGGCAAGATCAGAATATATTCTATAAAGATGCAGATATTAAAACCTTTTCACAGGATATAGCTCTGCTTACAAATAAGACTGTTATTCTTGATCCCAGAGTCAAAGGAGTCATATCGGTCTATTCTGATGCCGCTTTAGATACAAATTCCATCTGGGAAGTATATGTGTCTACTATGGAGGTGCAAGGATATAACGTTCTAAAAGATGGCGAT
>JAYNUL010000208.1:0-3129 GCA_038281125.1 Fidelibacterota bacterium
TCCAATAAAATTTCATCCAAATTTATTTTTTCACCGACTTCTTTTCTCCATTCAAGAATGGTGCCTTCATTTATGGACTCACCCATTTTAGGCATAACAACATCAACGATCATTTAATACTCCAAAAGTTCTTGAATTGCATTTGCTACGTCAACGGTTTGCGGCAAAATCTCTTCTTCAATTATCCAATTAAATGGCACAGGTGAATCCTTTGCTCCAACTCTGCGTACCGGACCATCCAGTAATTCAAAAAATTTATCTGCAATAATTGCTGCTATTTCTGCTCCAGGCCCGTTGGTAATATTATCCTCATGAACAACTAGAGCCTTGCTTGTTTTCATTATAGAGGTTTCAATCAGATCCATATCCAATGGGTTTAAGGTCCGTAAATCGATGACCTCAACAGAGTCATTTTGGATTCCTAATGACTGTACGGCCTCTAGTGTTTTTTGCACCATGGCTCCCCAAGTAACAACTGTCAGCTCGTCTCCTTCCAAAACTTTTCTTCCTTTACCAAAGGATAATAGATAATCAGAATCTGGCTCCTCTGTTGCAGCATATCCTTGCCTGTAAAGTCCCTTATGTTCCATAAAAATCACTGGGTCATCCATCCTGCAAGCCATCTTTAGGAGACCTTTTGCATCGGCTGCACAGGAAGGATAAGCAATATATATACCAGGCAGGTGTATGAAATACCCATCAATTGACTGGCTATGACAGAGAGCACCATGTATATACCCTCCAACAGGAACTCTAATCACCATTGGGCAGGCCCATGAATTATTTGACCGGTACCTCATAGTAGCTACTTCATTTCTTATCTGCATCATTGCAGTCCATATGTAATCTCCAAACTGAATTTCTACAACTGGTTTGTAACCTGAAACGGCCATGCCAACCGCGGTACCAACAATTGATGATTCTGCTAATGGTGAATTGAACACCCTACCATTTCCAAATTTATCTGAAAGTCCTTTTGTTGCTGTAAAAACTCCACCTTTAGGATCTGCAATATCTTGACCGTAGACAACCATTTTTTCATTTAATTCCATTTCCTCATGAAGTGCATGATTGATAGCATCAACGATAACGATCTTTTCAGCAACAGGATTAAAAGTAGATTCTTCAGGATATTCCTTGCTGCTGTAAATATGGTCCATTGCGGTTCCAGGTTCAGGAAAGTCTTGCTCCTCAGCCCATGCTGAATCAGAATCTACATCCTTGTCTACCTGCAATTTTATTTTTGCAAATTCTTCTGCCTTTATAAATTTTGCATCAATACATTTTGACTCTAAAATTGAAATAGGGTCTTTCTTTAGATCATTATTTAGAGATTTCTCATCCCTATATTTTCTTTGATCATCTGAACTTGAATGAGGAAGAAGGCGAACTACATGGGACACAATAATAGATGGGCCTTTATTTCTTCTAGCCCTTTGAACTGCCTCTTTAAAAGCTAAACTAGTTTCAAAGAAATCTGTCCCATCTACATCGTACCTTGACAGGTTACCATATCCAGATGTCATATCATAGATTGAACTAGCAGTCTGTTCAGATCTATGCGTTGAAATTGCATATTCATTATCCTGAATATGAAAAATCACTGGCGCCTTAGCATTACTTGCCCAATTTAATGCTTCATGGAAATCACCCTGACTAGTGGTACCTTCCCCAGCTGAAACATAAACCACCTCTTTGGTTTTCCCCATTTTACAAACCATGGCACAGCCTACAGCTTGCAAAAACTGCGTGCCTGTTGGACTAGATTGACTAACAATCCTAAGATCTTTGTGCCCGTAGTGCTGAGGCATTTGTCTTCCACCAGAATTGGGGTCTGCAGCCTTGGCTAAAAAGGACAATAACTGTTCTCGAGCTGTCATGCCTAATCCGATACAATATGCGCCATCCCTATAGTAGGGGAATGACCAATCTTCTCCTGGCTTAATCACCTCAGCGGCAGCTAGCTGAGCGGCTTCATGTCCAGATGCACCAATATGGAAAAAGCTCTTACCCTGCTTGAGCAAGATGAGCATCTTATCATCTAACTTCCTTGAAAGGGCCATTTTCCGGTACACCTCGATGATTTGTTTTTTTGTAAATCCGTTCAGTCTTGCCATTTCAGCTTATTTTTAGTAAAAATTTGATTAAACTTATCAATAACTAACGATTTTACCTTTTCCATTTTTTGAGTTCTGTTCAATATCTCCTTCATGGATGTGACTCCATGATTAAAAATACCACAAGGAATTATTCCATCATAGAATGACAGATCAGTATTTATATTTATTGAAAAACCGTGCATTGTTATCCATTTTGTCAGCCTAACACCTTGGGCAGCAATCTTTTCATCTCCGACCCAAACTCCTGTCAAACCTTCAACTCTGTTAGCACTAATCTTAAACTCATAAAGCACATCAATTGTTAATTGCTCTAAGGAGCGCATGTACCAACTAACACTCTTTTTGTAATTCGAAAGATCTAAAATGGGATAACCAACCAGCTGGCCGGGTCCATGAAAAGTAATATCACCGCCTCTTTCTACATTAAAGACATCAATGGATCTATCTCTACTTTGCAGTAGATGATCAGGGTTCGCATTCTTTCCTAGAGTATATACAGGATCATGTTCAACTAATATTAGAACATCGCCCATATCACCATTCAATCGTTTCAATTGCATTTTTTTTTGAAGATTCCACACATCTTTGTATGATTTTCGACCAAGATCCAAAATTTGGACCTCAAGCTGCTTTGATTGAGTAATTATCATTGATGTATTGAATGTCCTTGTGCGTCCATCGCCGCTTCCATGATTGCTTCAGAGAGAGTTGGGTGAGCATGAACTGTCATGGAGAGATCATCCCAAGTTCCTTCTAGAGCTTTTGCCATGCCAAGTTCAGCTATCATCTCAGTTGCTTCTGAACCGACTATATGAGCACCAAGAAGTTCTCCATATTTTTCATCAAAAATTAACTTTACAAATCCCACCGTGTCACCTACGGCCATAGCTTTTCCGCTAGCTTGAAATGAAAATCTACCAACTTTTACTTTGAAACCAGAACTAAGTGCTTGTTCTTCAGTCATTCCTAATGACCCAACCTGAGGTTGACAATATGTACAACCTGGTAT
>JAYNUL010000209.1:0-3123 GCA_038281125.1 Fidelibacterota bacterium
TTCGTTTGTGTGATTGGTTTGGACTATCTGAATTATTTTGTAGTTATGATACAGTTGACTGCTTTAATCCAAAAGTCATTCAGGCATCTGCTGGCTCAATAGTTAGGGTTAGATGTCATTACCTCAATGATTTGCCTAAATCTTTAGTTTCCTTAAATAAGCCAATCTTTGGAACTAGTACAAATGGTGACTCAATATACTCAACTAAACTATTAGATAAAGCTACTTATGTTTTTGGAAATGAAGCTCATGGAATTTCAAAATCATTATCATCTCATTTAAATGGAGAACTTTCTATTCCATCATTTAATGAAGGAGTCAATATACCTGAAAGTTTAAATGTCGCAGTTTCAACTGCCATTTTTTTAAGTGAATTAAATAGAAATAAAACTTAATTAAATATGAAAAGATTATTAGCTCTAACGGTATTTACTTTATTTTCTTGCTCAAAAGAAAAAGATCGCTTGTGTGATTCTTGCATTGATGAGTCACTAATTGACAATACAATAGCCTGCATAGAAATTTATGATCCAGTTTGTGGTTGTGATGGCAATACATATCCAAACTCATGCCATGCATCTTCATTTTCTGGAATTAAATCATATACAAATGGTGCTTGTAACTAAAAATAAATGTTGTATTAAATTGTAGGTATGAAATATGTAAAACTATTATCAAAAATTTCAATTGTAATGTCCTTGATGTTTTTAGGATTAGGTATTTGGGATATAATTGATGGGGATTACTTAATGGGGTTTGTTTATATAGCATTAGGTTTTACATTAAGCATACAGGATTGGATTAAGCTATTTAATAAGAAAAAGAAGGATTGATTTAATTAGAACCTACCTCTAAAGCGACTTACAATATATCCACATCGTTTGTAATTTTCTTCATAACTTAAATTAGTTCTGCTTAACGTGTGGTTCCAAAAGACTGAATTATCCTCGTGTATTACTCTTCTCCTTATCGTATTTTCATTTATAATTGAATATTCAATCGTTGCCAAAAATTATTTAACTTCATAGTGATTAGATCGTAAAAGAAAAAACCCTTCAGTAGGTGAAGGGTTATATAATTTGTGTAATGTAGCGGTTAGCTTGCTCCCCCTATTATTCAAAGTTGCAGCACAACTAAATCCAAGAATGAATTAAATGAGATAAAAGTCACCCATTATTAAGTAGATGAAATTAGTATGTCTCTATTCAAATTCAATTAGATGCCTTCTATCATTATTGCTTTTCCATCATGAGAGGTATTACTAATACAATCGATAAAAAACGTAGCTACATCAGAACGAGATATGAATTTTGGAAAGAAAACAGTTGGCTTGGTAATCAAGCTATATTTTCCTTTCCCTTTTTTATCTGTGAGTCCCGCGGGACGGATAACAACAAACGAGACATTATTTTGCTGAAGTACTCTTTTTTCGGCGTTTTCAAAGTCTGTAAACCCTTCTTTGCCTCCGATTTTTTGAAGAAGGAATTTCACAAGCCATGAAGATCCGCCTATACCGATACTCGATATCATCAGACAACGTGGCGATGAAGAGGAATCGGATGCTGCCGACATTATGTTGGAATGTGCTTTCTCCATAATGTATATCCCTTTTTTTGGAGGATTACCTAAACAGCTTACTACTACATCAGCCCCTTCCATAGCGTGTTTAACATCTGTAATATTCGTTGCATCACCTTTGACTATTTCCATTTCCTGACCTTTAGGCCGCGTATACTTTTCAGGGTTTCTGACAAAGGCTTTGACTTTATAACCCTTATCTAATGCTTGATTGACAACATGGGTTCCTAATTTGCCATTGGCTCCAAAGACTAAAACTGTTTTTTTCATGCCTATATATTTTGCTTTAGAAAGAGAAACCCAGCAATGAGGAGAAGAACAACTATAGGCCCTACCATTGCAGCAAATAGCTCACTTGCTTTGATTTGCAGAATTACTTCCAATACCTTAAGAACAACAAGAACCAAACAAGCCCAAGGCACCAATTTATCATTGAACCCTCCTTTGCTAAAAAGGCTGAAAAGAATAACACCAGCAGCTCCTACTTCTAAACCACCAAATGCGCTCATAAATGGTTTGGTAACGCCCAATTTATTCATCCATTCGACAGCCATATTAGCGCCCACTTGTTTCCCAATTCCGGCTGTAATTTCAAAAGCAATCAATCCGAGGCTTACTATCCAGTAAAGAATCTTCATTTCTATTAATGTGTTTGAATATTGAAACAAAATTAAGCCAAATCAACTATATAAAGTATAGTACTATACGAAAGTATAGTGTACTTTTGTGTAAAAGATGATTTATGAATAAGGCCCTAAAAGAAAGAATAGAAGAGTTTAAAAGTTACAGGGTAGAGAAACCCCCTTTAGAAATAATTGAACACTTTAAGAGTGATCTGCAGGCCATTCAGGATTCCATGGAGATTATTCAAGGAAGGTGGAAAATGTCCATAATCGCATTGCTTTGTAATGGTGAATTCAGATACTCTGAATTGGAGAAAGGTATACCGAAAATCACTCCAAGAATGTTGTCAAAAGAATTGAAAGATTTAGAGATAAACGGACTAATCCAGAGAACGGTACATGATTCCCTACCACTCAAGGTCACTTACAAGTTGGCCGATTATGGTTATTCCCTTGTTCCGCTCATTATCGAGTTAACAAATTGGGGAAAACAACATCGTGAAAAAATAAAAACCGCTACACTATAACAGTATAACGGTTTTATCATTATAAGTTGCTCCCCCTGTTATTCAAAGTTACAGCACAAGTAAATCTTTTAGTGTATTAAGTTTTACTTGTTTATGTTAAACTATTTAGATTAATTGGGGGTCTAAAAAAAATACAATGAGGAAATTTATTTTAAACTTCTGTATCCTGATATTTATAGTGTCTTGTGCTAAAGATGAAACCCCTCAGCAAATACAAACCCAAGGATACAATATGTTATTGATGGGGAATAGTTTTTTTAAACCTTATGCAGATCATCTCAACACTCTCGCTAATGAAGCTAATCTTAATGAACACAATAGTACTGTTGTAAATAGAGGTGGAGAAAATGGAAGACCAATTAATTTATGGAACGACTCAACTACTGAGGAACATC
>JAYNUL010000210.1:0-3078 GCA_038281125.1 Fidelibacterota bacterium
TTGAAGAATGTACTTGGAACCACTTTAAAGCTTTGCTCAAAATCTCCTTTAACAGGATATCTCAGAGATGGTTTTTGTAAAACAGATCAAAGAGATCATGGTTTGCATCTAGTTGCAGCTGTAATGACAAAGGAATTTTTAGACTTCACTAAATCAAAGGGCAATGACTTGTCTTCACCTAACATAGCATTTGGGTTCCCAGGATTGATCCCGGGTGATAGATGGTGTTTGTGTGCATTACGATGGATGGAAGCATATGAAGCAAACTGTGCACCACCTGTAATTTTAGAAGCAACAAATGAAAAAGCTCTAGATATAATTGATTTGAAATATTTATTAGAAAATGGTCATTCTAATGACGAAAAGTCATAAGAGTTTGATAATATATTTAGTAAAGTTTTCTACAATAGTTTTAAAACGGTATTTCGCAATGTTTTTACTAATTACTATGTCTTTTGGTATAGACTTGAAGAAAAAGGAAAAGCAGTATGTTAGTGAAAATGATTCAATTTATTTCAAGCTCGATCCAATAGATGTCACTGCATTCAGAAAATCATATATAAATCCTATTTCAGAAACTTTGATTAGTGGTAATAGGGTAGAGACATTTAATGTTAGCTCATCATTGAACACAGTTTTAAGAAATGTACCTGGACTTTTTGCTCTTAGCGATTTTAATAATGCGCAAGATTCTAGAATATCAATACGGGGATTTGGAGCCCGATCGAACTTTGGAATAAGGGGAATAAAAATTCTTGTTGATGGAATACCCGAATCAACTCCAGACGGGCAAGGTCAAATTGATAATATATCAGCTAATTACTTTGACCAAGTTTGCGTTTTAAGATCCTCAACCTCAATTTTATTCGGAAATGCTTCAGGCGGGGCAATCAGTTTTTCTTCGAGAACTCCTAAAAGCTATAACTACACAAAGTATAGTTTTATTGTTAACTCTTTGAATGATATCGCTTTAATGTATTTCATAAATAGAAGTAAACGTTATTTAGACTGGAATATTCAGGCAGATATTGAAAATCAGAAGGGCTACAGAGATCATAGTGCTTCCCAATCAATAATCTTCAACTCTCAATTAAAATATCGATGGAAGTATTTCGAAAACTTTATTTTATCTTTTAATCATTTGTACAGCCCATATGCACTTGACCCTGGTGGACTGACTTCCACGCAAAATGTTGATAATCCTAAGATGGCAAGGATGGAAAACCAACTTTATGACGCAGGGGAAAATGTGAAACAAAGTAAATTGACTTTAAGAACTGAAAAATACTTTAATAACAATATATTATTGAAAACTGATTTGTGGTTTTTGCATAGAACATTCGATAATAAACTCCCGTTCGAAGACGGTGGCCAAGTAGATTTAGTTAGGAGTTACTATGGTTTTAATTCCAAAGCAATCTATCATATTAATTTTGAGAAAATATTATTTAAGGTAATGTTTGGAATTGAAATAAATAACCTATTTGACTCTAGAAAAAGATATGATAACCTGACAGGTATAAGAGGAAATATGGTTTATAATAGTGACGAAAAGTTTTTGATGGGTGCATCATATTTACAATGCCAGGCAACTCTCGATAACCATCAGTTATACTTCGGGACCAGAATAGATTATAATCAAATTAGATTGAAAGATAACTTTTTTGAAAGTGACATTTTGGATAATAAATCAGAATACAAAAACCTTACACCATTGCTTGGCTATAGATATCAATTTAACGAGAAACTGGCGTCTTTCGTTAACTATACAACCCATTTTGAAACACCTACCCTTTATGAAATTGGAAACAGCTCTGAACTTAACCCTCAGCAAAGTGCGGTAGGAGAAATAGGATTTATTTCAGAAAGTAATCGCTCCGAATACATTGAGATAGTATTGTTCAAATCTAAAACAACAAGTGAAATAATTCCATTCGAGATAGAAAATGAACCCGGGAGATCCTACTTTAAAAATGCTGGATCTACAACGCGGGAAGGACTTGAATTATCGCTTAGAAAGAACATTACCCAAAAATCAAATCTGCAATTCATTCATACTTTTACTAACTATAGGTTTGTCAATTTTAACAGTAATGGAAATGTACTTAATGGTAATTACTTCCCTGCGATACCTAGATATTTCGGAAAACTTAATTTTCTTAATGAGTTAAATAGAAATACAGAATTTGACTTTGAGATTTATTATGCGGGAAAAGTATTTCTTGATGACAATAATACATCCTCTACCTCAAATTATATGCTTGCTAGTCTAAATGTAAAAAGAAAGCTTATACTCTTTGATAGACACGCTACAATTTTTTGTTACATAGAAAATATTTTTAATACACCTTATAGTTCAAATATAAGGATGAACGCTTGGGGAGGTAGATTTTTTGAACCAGGTCCAACCCGGCGTTATTCAATTGGCATAAAATTTTAAAAATCTTTCGAAAATGGAAAGATTTTTACAATCCGACCTGGATCTTCCAGAGCTACGTAAATAACACCTTTGGGGCAAACTTCAACATCTCTTACTCTTGAGCCTGCATCATAAATTTTTTCACTACCAATTCTTTTTCCATTTTCTATTATCACTCGCTCTAAAAATTCATATTTAAGAGAGGTAACAAGTATGTCTCCATTCCAACTTGGAATCAAATCATTTTCATATACCTTGATGCCGCAAACAGCAATGCTTGGGGTCCAATGCCAAATTGGTTGCTCCATTCCTTCTAAGTGTGTGTAATCGGTAATTTTGGTCCCAATGTAGTTTATGCCATAAGTTATTTTTGGCCAGCCATAATTAAGACCCTTTTCAATAATATTTAATTCATCTCCTCCCCTTGGGCCGTGCTCTGATTCCCATAAAACCCCTTCCTTCGAAAAAGCCAATCCTTGAGGATTTCTATTTCCATAACACCAGATGGTGCTGACCTCCCCGCCTTTTGATTTGTATGGATTGTCAATAGGGATTCTTCCATCTAAGTGAAGACGATGGATTTTCCCATTTGGTGTATCTAAATCTTGGGCTTCTTCTCGTTCTCCTCTATCACCAATACTAAAAAATAGATAATCCCC
>JAYNUL010000211.1:0-3034 GCA_038281125.1 Fidelibacterota bacterium
AGATTTTAATTAGAAAATTTAATGCCCATAGATTACGTTTTTCTATTGCAAGAACAAGTTTCGCTTCTTCTATTGCTTTTTTATAATTTGAAATAAATCTATAATCCTCTGCAAGTGCGGTATGGATATCGACCTGTATATCTCTAGGTAAATTAGGCCTTACAGTTAGAGATTGATGAATTTTTAATGCCTGTTCGGGATTCTCCTTTCTGAGGATATTACCTAACTGAAGATAGGCTCTTACATGGTTTGAGTCTTGCTTTACTACCTGTTTTAAAAGTCCAATTGCATTGCTTAGATCACCGTTGACCATTGCATTGAGTGCATCAGTATAAAGGGAATTAGTCCTAGGTATCTTTTTTTTTCTTGAAAAGAAAAAATAGAAGTACACTATTGAGGCAAGGACAATTGCCATACCTAAATAATAATATATCATACTCAAAACTAATACTCTCCGTCATCATTATCATATATGCCTTCATCTATAGCTACATTCCTAAGATCATTTAATTCATCGGATAATCTCTTATTCTTATTTTGCATACTCCTTATTTCAGCTTTGGCTGATAATATTGAAAAAACAGCAAACAGATAACCTAAAAAAATTCCAATAGATAAGGATCCAAAAATCACCATCGAAACCGATGCATCATTAAACTCAGTAAAAACAAGATTGACATATACTCTAGCATTGTTTTGTGTAAGAAAATAAACTAAAAACAAAACAACAACGATGATGATAAAAGTTTTTATTAGTTTCATTAAGCAGCTTCCAAATTTTGCATAAGTTGTCCTTGTAGGGTTATTCCTTTTGCTTTGACTATTTGAATAGGTAAGATGTCTCCAATTTTAGCGCCTTCCTTATCAAAAATAACCCACTTATTAGAATCAATTCTTCCAGCCCATTGACTTTTGGACATTTTTGATTCTTTTTCAACAATTACTTTCTCAAAGCTACCAACTAGTTTCTCATTATTTTCAAGAGTATGAATTTTCTGAAGATTAATTACACGCTGGAGTCTCTCCTGCTTTATGTCTTCGGGTATTTGATCATCATACTCTGATGCTTTTGTTCCCCTTCGAGGCGAATATTTAAAGTTAAATGCTGAATCAAATTTTATTTCATTCATTACATGTAATGTCTCATTAAAGTCATTTTCTGATTCTCCAGGAAATCCTACAATAATATCTGTAGAGATACCAACATTTGGTAGTATTTCTTTAATTTTAAAAGCGAGTTTAATAAAGTATTCTTTTGAATATGTTCTATTCATTCGTTTTAAAATTTTATTACTGCCTGCTTGAAGAGGAAGGTGAATATAATTAGATATGTTATCATATTTTGCCATCACACTGAGCAATTGATCAGTAATATCTTGTGGATGAGGTGATGTATATCGAATCCTTTCTAGTCCATCTAAATTTGCAATATTTTCTAAAAGGTCATGGAAGTGGATATTTTTATGTTTGTAGGAGTTTACATTCTGACCAAGCAAAGTAATTTCTTTAAATCCCTTACTTATTACATCTTCTACTTCATTTAAAATGCTGTCTAGGCTCCTGCTCCTTTCACGACCACGCGTAAATGGAACAATACAGAAGGTACAGAATTTATCACAACCTCTCATTATGGATATCCAAGCATTTATACCATCATTTCTATTAGGTAATATTTCGTTGTACACTTCAAAACGTGATAATTTGGTATCAACTAGGCTTTCATTATCTTTTTCATTCCTATTTAATAAATCGGGTAATCTTTTATAAGAATCAGGACCAAGAATTATATCGACATAGGGCTTATTTTCTAGCAAATCATCTTTAAGACTTTGAGCCATGCATCCTAGAACACCTATGATCACATCAGGTTTTTCTTTTTTAATGAGATCATAGCGACCAAGCTGAGAATGCACTTTCTCTTCAGCATGTTCTCTAATTGCACAAGTGTTCACGAAAATTACATCTGCAACATTTATAGAACTAGCCTTTGTATAACCTTGATTTAAAAGAATTGACTCTACTAACTCTGAATCTGCAACATTCATCTGACATCCATAGGTATCTATGTGAAAAGTCTTTTTCATCATAATATATTACTTTGATTCAGAAAAAAAGTAGTCTAATGGATTTTGAGGTTGGCCATTGTGATGAATTTCATAATGTAGATGAGGGGCAGTTGATCGTCCAGTATTTCCAGTATATCCAATTATTTCCCCTCTTTTAACAATTTGACCATGCTTAACATTTATTTTTGAAAGATGTGCAAAGAGAGTGGTGTATCCTGAACCATGTTCTAACTTTATATGGTTACCGAAACCTCCCGCATAATAGGCTCTTTTCACAACTCCATCTGCTGGAGACAAAACTGGAGTTCCTGATTTGACAGTTATATCCTGCCCTTGATGAAATCTTCTTACATGATCAATGGGATCATTTCTGTATCCAAATGTTGAATTTAAATACCCACCTTCTACAGGTCGGATTGATGGGATCTTACTAATTCTATTGATGTCTTCTTGAACTTTATTATAAATAGAAGTATAGCTCGTTAATTCTAGACTAACCTCTCTAGACAATTTTTCAACATTCATTTCCAGTATTGATAATTCTTTATTAATTATTGGTGCAAGGTTATCAGAAAACTTTACATCTGACAAATGTCCACCAACTCCTAGCTTCCTGATATCTTTATCAATAATGGGCATTCCCGCATAAGTTCTTATTGCGTTATCCTTTTCTTCAATTTTATTAATTTGAGAATCTAAATAATTCAGTTTACTTTTTAGTGAATCTAGGTTTTTCGAAACATTTGCATAGTTTGTTCTAAATTCCTGTAACCTTTTTTCGTATAAATAGTGACTAAGTTGATCTGAAACAAAAAATAGGGATACACCAATAAATATTAAGGCTATACAAACAAAGGTTAGAGCTTGAATTCTATCAAAATGCCACTGCCTGACTCCTGTTTCAGACTCTTTTTGAATTATTATGTTTTTCATTGTTAATTATTTTTTTGAGTCTTTAACAGTGATGA
>JAYNUL010000212.1:0-2977 GCA_038281125.1 Fidelibacterota bacterium
ACACAAAAGTTCTTAGAAACTGGTCGTTACTCTTATCCTCCCAATCCGTTTGACTACATTGAAGTAGATGGTTTCGTCGGAACTCTGACACAGGATGGAGACAGATATATCATGAATGATGGAGAGTGGGGAATTATAGAATGGGCAACCGATGATGTTGGTATTATTCATCAAAGACGAGATGACAATCAATACCTATGGTCATACAGCTATGCAGACATGACTGATTTGGATGCAGATGATAGGGGCGCTAATGTTGGTTTGTATCCAGAGAATCCAGGTTCTTCATATGATGATCCTGGTGAGTGGCTAAACTTTAATAATGGTCACAGGATAATTGGAACTAACGATGTCCAAAGTGGCGGGAGTGGTTTCTAAATAAATTATCATTAATCATTTAAAGGCCCTATTTAATTGTAAACAGGGCCTTTGCTTTTTTTTAAAGCTTCTCTTTTTGAGGAGCTTTTTTGTTTTGACAATTTGTAACATAAATATACAGTTGTCACAAAATGTGGATCTCTTCAATCTAGGTAGCAGTGACAATCTTGTTCTTTTATAATAATGTCCCCGTCTTAAAGTTGAGAATATAAAGTTCAACAAAAAAAACCTTTACTTTCCAACAGGTTCTGGTACGTTTTTTGTTGATGAACAGTAGTTTTAATAATCTTCAGATACATAATAACTTTTAAAATAAAGGAAAAAATCATGAAAAATAGTAAAGGTTTTACCCTTATAGAATTGATAATGGTTACGATCATATTAGGCATTTTAGCTGCAGTAGCAGTACCGCGCTACATGGGTGCTGTCTCCAATGCAGAGGAAGCTGCTGAAGCAGCAACGATAGCTGCACTAAGAACCGCTGTTGAGAATTACGCAACTCAAAAGTTTTTAGAAACTGGCCGTTATTCCTATCCAGCTAATCCATTCAACTATATTGAAGTTGATGGATATAATGGATCTACCGACGTTACCACTAACAGTATGGACAACGACAGATATAACATGAATGACGGTGAGTGGGGGTTTGTTCAGTGGAACGGTACTATTATTCACCAAAGAAATGATGATAATCAGTATGTGTGGTCATACAGCTCTGCTGATCTTACCGATCTTGATGGTGATGATAGAGGAGCGAATGTTGGACTTGCGCCGGAGAATCCCAATTCGAATGGTCAGAACCATACTGTAAAAAATGGTGTTCGACTCACCATGGGTAAGGACATTAGTGACGGCGGTTCAAGCTTCTAAACAGGATGTATTGTAAATTTACAAGGAATACAAACATGAAAAACACTAAGGGTTTTACCCTCATAGAATTAATTATCGTAACCATAATCCTAGGTGTTTTGGCTGCAGTTGCCGTGCCAAGGTATATGGGCTCTGTTAGTAATGCAGAAGCTGCTGCAGAAGCAGGTACTATTGCAGCACTACGAGATGCAGTTGAACAATATGCAACCCAAAAGTTTCTTGAGACTGGTCGCTATGAATATCCAGAGAATCCATTTGATTACGTGGAAGTAGATGGTTTCACATCAATGGAATGGGAGGAAGAGAGCGCCAGAGCACTTCAAATTGGGAGCTGGGTTATTAGTCCCGTATTTGATGATTATCTAGGTGTTCGGGTAATTGGTCATAAAAGGAGAGATAGTAACTTTTATTGGTGGACCTTTTTCTATGGTGATTTAACAGATTTAGATGCAGATGACCGTGGAGCTAATATTGGGCTTGCACCTGAAAATCCTGTATTATGGTTTCAGGAGGAACTAGATAACGGTAACATTCATATCGATAATGGCGTCAGAGATACTCACTTTACAGGTGATCTAGATCCTGCTACAGATGCATTCTAAGCTCAAAGGAGATGAAAATGAAAAACAACAAAGGTTTTACCCTCATAGAATTAATCATGGTAACGATCATCCTAGGTATCTTGGCTGCAGTAGCAGTACCTCGTTACATGGGAGCCGTTTCTAACGCTGAAGAGGCAGCTGAAGCTGCAACAGTCGCATCATTACGCACGGCGGTTGAAAATTATGCAACCCAAAAGTTTTTGGAAGAAGGACGTTATAAATATCCAAATAATCCTTTTAGTTATATTGAAGTCGATAGCTATGATCCATCCATCACATTATGGAATGATATTGCATCGGCATCTGATGGTTCCTGGATGCTTATAGAAGATCCTGCAGGGAACAGCTATAAAACAATTCTTCATAAGAGAAGAGATGATAATTATTATTGGTGGTCCTATAATACTCACGATTACACCGACCTTGATGGCGATGACCGTGGAATGAATGTAGGTTTAGCTCCAGAAAATCCGACTCAGGAATACTTTGATATTCATGGCGATGATGACTTGCATGGTAGACTTTCCAACATTAGTGGAGATTCTGGTACTGGTTCAGGGTTCAATACAGGTGATTAATTAGATCGTAACAATTAAAAGGCCCTGTTGACAGATTAGCAGGGCCTTTTTTTTTCTTAAAATTAAATTTGAGAACAAGATGAAAAAGAAGAAGACAAGCAAAGGATTTACACTGGCAGAGTTTGTTGTTACTATTGCATTAATGGGAACACTCTTAGGCATTGCGCTTCCTTCTTACAGTACGATCACCAACAGTGCTCAAGATGCAATTAATGTTGCTAATATGGAACGGATTAAGAATACTTTTTCTCAATATATGTTTGATACGCACATCCAAGGCTATCCGCACTTACCCAACATGCCAGATAATGAAGATTATTTGATGGATGATGAATGGGAGAATACCGTGATTAGTGACTTAGTTGTTCCAGGGCGGACGCCATCCGATCTTTTTGGCGGAGGCCATGTTCCTCGCAACACAAATGGTAATCCCTTCGCATATGAGATGTGGATTGATACGGTATATGCTGATGAATACTCTCTTGAGTTAGACTATTTCATTCGTTTAACGGATATTGACGAAGACAGCCCCTCATTCGAGACATCGAT
>JAYNUL010000213.1:0-2976 GCA_038281125.1 Fidelibacterota bacterium
TTAATAACCCCATCAGTAACTAACCTCGGAGAAATCTTTCGTAATCGCATACGAATTAAATCGACAATTCGTATTCTACCAATCCCAAGTGACACAATTCCTTGTATCCACATTCCAACTGGAACAAAATAAAATAGAGTGATGGTTGCGAAAACAATGAAACCAAGTAAAACCATTTGTACTACAGGCATAATTAAACTCTCCCTTTTTATAATTCTCTTACTAGGACTCGGTTACCATCTACGCTTAAAATGGTAACTTCTTTCCCTTTTTCAATAAAACCGCCTTCAGTTAAAACAAATATTCTCTGATCTTTAATATTAATCCATCCTGAAGGATGGAGATCAGTATCTGCTATTGCAATTTCTCCTTTTAAGTTCTCCCAGCCTTGGGTATTCGAAAAGCCTTGATCCTTATTTTGAGAACTTGGTGCGGTTAATTGTTCCCAAAACTTTGATTTAATCATCAACCTACCCAGAAGAACAATCCCAATTATTGCACCAATTAAACCAATTAAAAAACCATCCATCGCTTGTCCTAGTACTTCTTCGCCAACAGGAACTTCTGGCAATAGAAGAAGATATAATCCATACAGCATAACTCCAATACCCCCTATCCCAACAATGCCAAATCCAGGGATGACTAACATTTCAAGAAGAAGTAATGATAGACCTGATAATATGAATATCATGTCCGACATTGTTGCTAGTTGTGCAATATAGGAAACACTTAACGACAAAATTAAACAAGTTAAACCAACGAAACCTGGGATACCCCAACCTGGACTTTGTAATTCAAAAAGAATTCCCAAGAAGCCAAAAGTAGTTAGTAGAGATGAAACTACTGGGTTAGTTAAAAATCGTACGATGTTTTCTGACCAGTTTTCTGAATTTTCTATGACTTTAACAGAGCCGTAACCCAATGTATCCATTAACGCATCAATCGTTTCTGCAGAACCATCAGCAATGCCGTACTTAACTGCTTGATCAGTTGTTAATGAAATCAACTTGCCGTCTTTCCTCCCTTCAATATCATCGACTAAGACAGAATCACCATTAACCACCAGATGGGTAAAATTAAGCTCTTCATCAACCATCCCTCGGGCTATCTCCTTATTTCGTCCACGCTTTTCAGCAGTTGCAGCCATCTCTTCACGCATGAAGCTAATTACTTTTTCACTACCTTTTTTTCCTGACATGTCCACGGCAGTTGCAGCCCCAATTAGACCTCCTCCAGTCATATAAATTTTTTCACATGACAATGAAATAAGAGCCCCTGCTGAAATCGCTCTTCTGTTGATAAATGCTACTGTAGTAAGTTCAGAACCTAAGATAGCATCCTTAATCTGTGTTGCAGCATCAACTCGACCACCAAAAGTGTTTATATCAAAAATAACAAGGGATGCACTTTCTGATTCAGCCCTATCCAAAGTTCTTTGAATAAAAGGTGGGAGACCAAGATCAATTGTGCCTTCGATTGGAACTCTGTAAACCACATCTCCAAAAGTTGGTGAGATAAGCAATATTATTAAGAATAGTTTTATCACAATTATGAAATCTTATTTATTATTAGATATTAAACAGGCAAAATTTAGGTATAACACAGTTGTAATTTTGGTATAAGATGAAATTCTCTCACAAGGTCACTTACTACCTACTAATACTATTTAAAACATTATTATCATCAATCTCAAAGAGATCTAGGAGCAAATTAGCATTCCAAATTGCTAGCATATTGTATCATAATTTGCAGTTGAGAAGGGACTTGGCCAGTAAAAATATAAAAAAGGCATTCCCATACTGGTCAGATGTGAAGGTAAACCTTACTTTAAGAAAAACGTACTTATTCTTTACCCAAAATCTCATTGATTTTATTTCTGTACCAAAATCGTGGGATGGAATAGTTGTTAACATCAAAGGGGAGGAAATTCTTGAAGAAGCGATAGAAGAGTGTAAGGGAGTTATTCTTATTTCTGGACACTTTGGATGTTGGGAAATTTTAGGTAAGTGGGTTGGAGAAAAGGTGCCCTTATTTACGGGTGTTGCACAGCGACAAAAAAACAGAGGAGCAGATAAGTTTTTCCAAGAACAAAGAGAGATTCCAGGTACAAGACATATTTTTAGAAAAGAGCCTATTGAAAGGATGTATGACGTTCTAAATAGAAATGGAGTTTTAGGATTAGTTAGCGATCAAGATGCTAAGAAAAGGGGTGTCTTTACTGACTTTTTTGGTTACCCAGCATCAACTCCTAAAGGAGCAGCTTTGTTTCATATTCGGACATCTGCTCCAATGCTCGTTGGAATTTGTATAAAAAGAGCGTTTATGAATTATGAAATAAAATTTTTAAAGGTAAACACCTCATCCCAAGATATAGGAGATATTACCCAGCAGTATACAAGCACTTTGGAAAAGTGTATTCGATCAAATCCAGAACAATACTTTTGGTTTCATCGTAGATGGAAAACAAGACCCTAAAAAAGAAGTATGTTTGAACGAGTAAAAGAAGATAATAGTGATAGTATAAAAAAGGCGGTCTCGGTTCTAGAAAGTGGGGGAATAATAGCATATCCAACAGATACTATTTATGGATTTGGTTGTGATGCAAGAAATGAAAAAGCTATTAAACGACTTAATAATATAAAAGGCCGGTCAGCGCCAATGAGTGTTTTATGTCCTAGCTTTCAAAATGTTTCATCGTGGATAGATTTGCCAAACCATGAAAAGACTATTGTTGAGAAACAAATAAAACCAAAAACAACTTTAATTGTACCAGTAAAAAGCAATATTGTTTCGAACCTGATCCTAGGGAATGGAAATACCCTCGGAATTAGGATTTCAAATCATCCATTCTGTATCTCTGTTGCACATAATTATCCCAGCCCTATTACAACAACAAGTGTTAATCGATCAGGGCATGAACCATTATCGGACCCATATAAAATTGAGTTGGAGTTTTCAAATGAAATAGAGCTATGT
>JAYNUL010000214.1:0-2976 GCA_038281125.1 Fidelibacterota bacterium
ATACTGTTTTTGATAAAACAATTTGAGGTATCAGACATTGTTGGAATAAGTCTGATATTATACGTAGTATATTTAGTTGCAAACCGATGGAGAGATAGGATGATTGAGCGTTACATGGATTTGCATTCCTGTCCTCAATGCGGAAGTGATAAAATTCAAAGAATAAAAAAAAACTGGAAACATCAGGTAATTAGTATAATTTATTTTGTAAAAGTAAAACATTATCAGTGTAAACAATGTGGACATAAAGAAATAAAATTAGTAAAGTAGAAAAAGGAAAAAGAAAAATGGAATTAAAAGAACAAATAATTGATGATATAAAAAACAACCCTGTAATTTTATACATGAAAGGGACAAAGGGCATGCCCATGTGTGGATTTTCAAATTCTGTTGTACAAATTCTTAACCATTATGGAATAGATTATAAGGATGTCAACATTTTAGAAGATCCAAATATAAGAATTAAGCTGAGCGAATATTCAAACTGGCCTACCATTCCCCAATTGTTTGTTAATGGTGAATTAATTGGAGGAGCAGACATCACAACTGAGCTACATAATAATGGTCAGTTGCTTGATATATTAGATCAAGCAAATAAATAGGTCTTTTGGTTTAAAAATGAGTTGGTGCTGAGTTTCCTTATTTAATAAATTTGACTTTAATTCTATAATATAAAAAAACATTTATGGCCCGTTCGTCTAGTGGTTAGGACTCCAGGTTTTCATCCTGGCAACAGGAGTTCGATTCTCCTACGGGCTACAAATTTTTTACAAAAGTTTAACCTCCATATTCCACAACCTTGACTAGGAAGGATGATGAAGATGAGCTGTAAAAAACTCCTAGTCCATCCTCAAAATTAGAATTTGGAAGTAAATAAATATTCTGCCCAACAGGGTCTCCTTTAAAATAATTAAAATAGGAATCACTTGTAGATTTGTAGCTCATGATGTGATATCCATAATAATCAAAATAAAGCCACATAATTGGTGATGGAGCTCTGTCTGCATTCCAAAGCCAGGGATTATTTCTGTATGGACTATTCTCTCTCCATGTTCCATCGGCACCGCCTCTTTTTAACGGATCTTTCCAAATTCTTGCTAAACTATTATAATCCAAGCTATCATTTTCAAAAAGACCTTTTTCATTGCTATAAATTAAATTCACATAACAACTGTCCCTTAAACCATTTCTATTACGATCAGAAAATTTTTCACCTTCATCAAACATTCCATTTTGGTTTTCATCTTCAAATGGTTCCATTCCAACTTCATCCGCTTCAAGAGCATAAGAAATGATTTGAATGGTGTTGTAATCTTCTTCGTTAAAATCCACGGAGAATAGGGGAGCACTTGCAAAACTTTTACTGTAGCAATCTCCAATCTTAAAATCTACAGAATCTACATTGATGTTGTTTTGCTCAATATATTCAACTGGGTTTTGATATAACCACAACAAATCCTGAATAGTCATATTTTGTAAATTGTTTACATCAATCATTCTTACAGGCTCTAGGGTTCCATCTGGACAACTATAATCATAAGATTCTTCTGATGAAATTATCATTTGCTCTGGGACAGTAGTTTGAGCCGCAATAGAATCATCCTCATGAGTAACTATTAATCTATAAGTTTTTCCGGATTCAATAATATAATTCGACCAATGAATTAGAATTGAATCAAGATTAGGTACTGAAAGATCAATTGGATAATATCTGCCATCCCCCAATGAATAAAAGTCTAGCTGTGATCCGTTTGATAAATTAACCAATCGTACATTTGCATCATCAATGTATAAGTCTTGAGCATCGACTGACTCAGATAAACCAGCAGTTCGCGAAACATAAACAGTATCTGAAACTGGTAGACCAGCATTAATTGATGCAAAAACTACTAGCTGCTCTTCGTATTCAATCAAATTGTCGTCAAAATCACAAGATGTAATAAACATTGCGATTATAAATTGAATTAAAATAATAGTCTTACTTTTCATTTAGAACTCCCAACTAAAGCCAATTGTAGGAATGATTGGAAATAAACTAATGTCATTTACTTGAAGTCTGCCCTCGTCTACTTCGTCAACATTTGGTTCACCAACATCTGGCTTTCCATTTCCATTTGTATCATGTTTATCTTCATCCCAGTCCCCGTCATCATCCAATCCGTTGTATGTACTTCCTACATTATATGATTTTCGAAAAATATTTTTCCTGTTTAGAACATTTATAACTTGGACATAAATATCCATTTTTGAACCAAAGAGTTTTGTATGGTATACAATCCCAAGATCTAATCTGCTATATGGGGAATATCTAGCTGAATTTCTAGTTCCCGGTATTGTTCTGTAAACCTCATCCGGGCTTTCAGGAAGTATTTGATTGTAATAACCAATGATGGGTGTATATGCCTGGCCAGATTGTAATGATAATTTCCAGTTCATATCCCATTTATTGTTGAAAATATAATTCCCAAGAGCACTAAAGCTGTGTGTCCTATCCCACGAATTATAATATTCTTCTTCCTTTTCATAAAAAATACTATTCATTGATTTTCTTGATACAGAAAAAGTATAGGCCAACCAACCACTTAGTCTTCCACTCATTTTTTGAGCAAATAATTCTAGACCATAAGCATAACCATCTGATGGCGTAACAATATCTGACAATACAGAGTCAGATATTGCTTCATCGGTGGTTGCCCTAGATTCTTCAAACGTGAACAGGTTTTTAATATCTTTATAATACCCTTCTACCTGTATCTTGTATAAATCTTTTATATACTCTTCATAACCTAAAACAATTTGTGAAGATTTTGCAGGAGAGACAGAATTATCTACTGCTATCCATTGATCTAAAATATTTGGATTATAATCATCTTGAAACGTTGCGATAAACTGATGATAATTACCGACAGAAAAATTCAAATACCTATTATCATTTAATAGATATTTCATCCCAAACCTTAGGTCTGGAAAAATAGA
>JAYNUL010000215.1:0-2976 GCA_038281125.1 Fidelibacterota bacterium
CATGCGTGCCCTATTGGCGGAATTGGTAGACGCGCGCGATTCAAAATCGCGTTCCCTCGGGAGTGCCTGTTCGACTCAGGCATAGGGCACCACAAATTTATTTATATTACTATTTTCTTCTCCAATCTATTCTATTGGGAAAATATATATCCAAAATTGTAATTTTTACTCTATTCCTGGATAGTGGCTGGCCATTAGTTGGATTCGAAATATCTAAATAAATATCATGAGACCAGTCAAAGTGTGTATCTTTTATAGCATTTAAAGTAATGCAAGATTGAGTATCACCATTATCAAATTCAACCTTAGTTGATGATAAAGTGAAATCATCAGCAAGACCACCTTTTCCAGGCCTTTCTGTTTGGGTAAATGACAAATCAAAACTGGTAGCGGACAAATTACCTACAGACGACCTATTGAAGCATAAATTACTCGAATTACCCTCCTTAATTATCATATCATTCACACTTATGGCATATTCAGGTGATGATTTTAATGTGAATGTACCTGTTATATTTTTAACAATATTTCTATTAAAACCAATAATTGAATGACCTCCTGAACCAAGATCAAGTTTTAATGTATATATTCCACCATCAGAAAAGAAAGATTTAATATTACCTATTTGATCTGAAACACTGTTTATGAGTTTTAAAATTTTGATATTTAAATTCGATGGTTGATCAATATATGATTTTAGAGATGTTAAAACACCATCACCTGAAGCCGAATCTGCATCTGTAAGCAAAATTTTATCAATGTCAGCATTTTTAATATCTCTAGATATTACAGTTTCACCATCACCATAACTAACATTAATGATTTCATTACTATTCAAAGTCCATTCTTGAGATGAAATATAAGAATTTGAATTACCAGATGCTGATGAGCTAACAGATAGTTCAAAAGAAATCTTAAAGTAGGATTCTCCCTGATCCAGTATTGCGTCATTTCCTTGATATAGATATAAAACAATTGGAACATTTGAGGAAATTGCGCCGTCTGGATTGAACCAAATTTTTGTATTAATTGGATTTCCATTTATACCGTTTTCAATAAAATCCATAACATTATTAAAATCTAGATTATCTACCAATGAATAATCTAATGTTTTGGTTTCATAATTATAAGTTGGAGTAACTTGAAGATTAATCGTATCTGTCCCATTATAATCGGTCACTTCGATATAAGAGTTAGCAATTCTTCCTAGAATAGATGTGTTCAAAGGAGCGCTATCGCCATAAAAGTTTGTATTAAAATTTGGATCATTACTTATTCTGTTAAAAAAAGCTGTTCTTGCGGCTTGGCCATAAACTCTTTCATTGGAATTTATATTATTTACTCTATCAAAAAACATATCATTACTTGGATTAGTGCCAGCTTCAAAAGTAGCATTCATTGAGCCATCTTTATGATAATTAAACAAAATATAATCATCTCCTCTGAACAAACCTCGAATAATGTCAAGGTCTTTGAACATTCTTGGTAAATTGGCAATTTCTTTAACTATTGGTTCTGGGTTGATGCTTATACTATTGTCTACAAAATCGTATGGTAGGTTTTTTGAAATTCCTGACCTTAAAACATCAAAGATATAATATCGTGCTTCAAAACTTGTTTGAGCGTCATTTATGAATGTCTGAGCTGTTAGTATTGGAGTATAATAATGACGCACTTCACTACAGTCAGCTTTTTCAAAACCTTGTGAATAGGCTGCATATGTAAACTCTGTACCACCATCACGTTTACTTCCAGAAGTTTGAAATCTAATGCTCTCTTGTTTTTGGCATTCTCTAGATCTATTGTTAGATTGATTCCAATCAAGTGAATTATTTCTCCATGAACTTGCTGTATAAGCATCAACATATAAGGAACCATCTTCAATGCCTAAATCTGCAAAATCTACTGGAGTATTTTTTCTAAAGGAAGAGTTTTGACGAAATTGCGTGGATGTATTGGCGATATTTTGAAGAGTTAAATTTGTAACATTGCATAAAGATGTATCGTTTTCGCTACAATCAGCTCTTGATAAGATGCCATCATTTGAAATAAATGCACCACTTGCATTAATACTTTCTGACCTGTACCAACCTTGAGAATTAGGTTCTGTGTTGTAAATACTATAAAAATTTAATGGTAATTTTTCATATGATGATTCACTAAAAATTATTGATAATGCATCTTCCGATAATGAAACATTTGCTCTAATGCTCTTATTAAAGGTATTCGTTAAATAATCAGATACTTGGTTATCTATTTTTTGAATGTGTGGGAGTAATTTTGCAATATTTTGGGCTGCACCTTCATTAACTTTCTCATTTGGGTTTTCAATGAAATTAGATAAAAGTTCGTCATATGTTATTGAAAAATTATTGTTTATTGAAGTCTTTAATTCATCAATTCTATTAGAAATTGAATTTGCAATACTGTCTCCTTTTCCAGTACAACCCTCAACCACTGTCAATTCTTCAGTTATATTGCTTTTAGACAATAAAATTGCTTCAGCAAACAAAGAAGTAAAAGGAGAAATAACAATGGTGTTAGTTCCTGCATCTTCAACCGAGGGTAAGATCATTTGGTAGGCCTCGGTTACTCCACCAAGGGTTGAATCTACTGCACCCACCGGCACATCAGCGACAATAGGACGTTTTTTTAAGCAAGCAAAAACATCTGCATCGTTGGTTTCAATAGTAAAAGAACCGTCAGTATTTGTTACTGCAGTGTATTCACCGTCGTCTTGTTTAAAGTTAAAGTTTTGATCAATAAAAATATTAGCACCAGAAATATATCCATCAATTGCAAAACCATTAAAAGCTGTATCAGTTTCTTCTGGATCTACTGTTACTGAAGCTGAATCTGTCGCACTACCGCCATCGCCAGTACAAGTAATAGTATAAGTTTTAACTCCTGTTTCAGTCTCTGTAATAGATTGAGTTCCTGAAGTATCAATAGAATCAGACCAAGCACCAGATGCAG
>JAYNUL010000216.1:0-2974 GCA_038281125.1 Fidelibacterota bacterium
GCGGTAAATTCTTCTGGTGTGGTCCATCTCCTTTCGCAAACCTATAATTCCATTTATACTGTTGAGGGATCTCGTTTTAATTCAAGTCCTTTTATTGATTTTACAAAAGAACGGTTATCCAGTAATTGTTTCATAGATATGTCTTTGAATGATAACAGCGATCTTTTTCTATTAGGGTGCGATGGAATAGCATATGTTTTTAGTTTAAATGGAAAACTAAAAACATCCATGCCTGCTTCGATAAATGATCCTAAACATGTAATTGCCATTGGCGATGATTGGTTTGTCTTTAATGACCATGGTATTGCGTTATCAATAAATACAAATATCAAGTACAGATTACCCCAATCCAGCTCCCCTATTGTCGATGTACAATCAAAAAATAGTTCAATAGCAATCTTATCTTTAAATCAGATACTAATTCTAGATGTTAAATGATAAAAGGATATTTCTTGCTCTTTTTGTAATACAAATCAGCACCTATGCTCAGATATCAAGTGGAATAGATACATTAGTATATAATGGAGACACAAATAAATTAAAATTGAGCAATCAATTTATTATTGAATCATCGTTAGAAATCGAAGGATCAAAATCAAAAATTAAACCGTCAGAAATTTTTCCAATAAAGGGAATAGTTTTCTTGGATGATTCTATTGCTGCTCAAAAAGTTATTATAAAATATGATTTTTTAAAAAATGGTCTTCCAATGACTATTGGCCCAAAATGGAAAAAGTTACCAAAATTAGAATTTGAGAAACAGTCAATTCAATCTGGGGAGGACTTTGAAAACGAAAAAACATATCAATCCAATATCTTTTCATCAGGCACTTTTCATCGTCAAATCAAAATTTCTCCAATGGGTGGATCAGATTTTACTGGGGGACTTCAAATGCAAATCAATGGTAAAATATCAGACAATCTAGATATTAGTGGAATTTTAACAGATCAAAACTTTCCAATACAGCCAGAGGGTACTACAAGAGAGTTAGATGATCTAGACAATGTGCATCTCATAATTACACATAAAAATTTCAAATTAAATGCTGGAGATATACTATATGAAAATAAAAACATTAATAGAAAATTAATCGGCCTTAGTAATAGTTTCCAAATTTCTGAAAATTATGGCTCTGCAGTTTATGCTAAATCTAAAGGAACTTTTAGATATTTAGAGATGAAAGGACGGGATGGTGACCAAGGTCCTTATCAACTAGTAGGAAAGGATGGTAACAGAGAAATAGTAGTACTAGCTGGAACTGAAAAGGTATGGTGCAATGGTAAAGAAATGATTCGAGGAGCTAACTATGATTACATTATTGATTATTCAACCGCAGAAGTAATATTTACTCCAAAGGTAATGATAGATTTTGATTCTGATCTTTATTTTGAATTTCAGTACTCAGATTACCAGTATCAAAAGGGATTTACTGGTGGACATTTTGAAAAAAAGATTGGTCAAAAAACTTCACTAGATATTGGTTTATATAGTGAAGATGATAGATTTAGGACTGAAGATCTTAATGGCGATTATCTAGATTCTTTATCTAAACAACCAAGCGGGTCCGTTACGATTCCTACCTCAATATTGGATGAAAATGGAGATTATGTATCCATAAATGGAATTTTTGAGTATGACCCATCAAAAACCCTATTGGATTCTAACCGTTATCAAGTTGTATTTCAGTTTGATGCTAATGGTGATTACGAAAGAAAAATATCTGATAAGGGTAGAGTTTATTATTCATTCTTACCTGAAGAAAACAGAACCGACTTCATACAATTATATTCTCCCTACAGAACCGTAAACGCACCAAGAAGTCATCAATATGGATATTTTGATTATGAGTATGCAATAACCAAAAATATGCATCTTAATGGAAAATTTTCAGGATCAATAGTTGATGATAATAAATTATATGCAAATAATGCAATCAGGGGGGGATCTTACCAGTATGGCTTTAATCTAGATTCACTCAATGTTGGAGATGGAGTTTTGAGCCTAAAATTTGATTCAAGAGAAAGGGATTCTTACTATAGTTCAATTGGTAGGGAGGATCAAATAATGCATACTAGACTTTGGAATTTGGATACACTGATAACTAGAGGCATTAAGGAAACCACCTTGAAAACTGAGTACTTAATTCATGATATTGCAAGGTCATACTTTGAACTTGGGAGGCTAAACTATCATGGTGAAAGTAATGATAGAATAAATTTTCAACAAAAATTATCTAGCAAACTATTTAACAGATCATTTTATGACTTTGTTTTAGTAAACAATGAAAAAAAGAGTTTTAAAAGACAGGAGGGGAATTTTCAAATAAATATTAATTCATTTTCTCCCTTTTTTAGCTTTTTAATGGAAAATGATAAATCGAAAGGAAACTTTTCTAAATATGGATTAGGAATTAATGTTAAAAAAGAAAGTAAAACTTTTCAAATAGGCTTTGATAGAAGAGTTGACGAGTACCTTGAGTATAATGGTGAAACCTTTGAAACAAATGATTTTGTAGGTTTTGTAAAATATAGTAAAAAAGAAAACGGTAGTTTCAATCAAAGTTTTTTATATAGAAAAAGGATTAAAAACGGCGATGGCCTTATTAATAATCATAATTATTCGTTGTTTGATATGGAATTATCAAAATATGAAAAACGCAATCCTGTACGTATGAGAATTAAATTCAGACAGGAACAAACGTTAATACAAAATAGAACTATTGTATATGACTCGGTTGGAGTTGGACTAGGCCAATATAGGTATGATCCAATATTCAATACCTACATCCATGATTTGAATGGGTCATTTATACCATATAGTGTTTTATCTGGACCAAGGATACCCAACACTATAATTAAGGGCTCTCAAGATTTGAATATAAATTTAGAAAATTTGATTGGCCTTTTAGGAATGAGTTTAAGATTAAACTCAAAACAACAATTTCAAGGCAAAGAAACGAGCTTTGATTATATT
>JAYNUL010000217.1:0-2922 GCA_038281125.1 Fidelibacterota bacterium
TAAAAAAAGTTGAGTTGAATCAATGAAAATCTATGATTGCATTTTTTTAGATCGTGATGGAACAATAAACTCTGATCCTAAAGGATATATAAAATCACTTCAAAATTTTAATTTATATGACTTTACTATTCCAGCATTAAAAAGGCTGTCCGAATTAGGAAATAAATTTTGCATTATTACAAATCAGTCTGGAATAAGTAGAGGTTTAATTAAGGAAGAAAACTTGAACTTTATTCATGATTTTATTTATAGAATATTTAAACAACATGAAATTAAGTTACTAAAAATTTATACATGTTTTGACCACCCTGATAATGCAACAGATAGGAGGAAGCCCGGTATAGGCATGTTTCTTGAAGCAAAACGCGATTATGGTTTTGATTTAAAAAAATGTTTAATGATTGGAGATTCTTTCGCTGATATGAAAGCTGGCTCGTTCATAGGTATGGATACTATGCTGGTATTAACTGGGCATGGACAAAAAACATTAGGCATTCTTGGAAAGAAGGAAACCCCCACATACGTAGTTAAAGATCTTTACGATGGAGTAGAGAAATTATGTCTTTAAGAGTTGGAGTACTAATGGGGGGGCCCAGCGAAGAGAAAGAAGTCTCCATCGCTACGGGTAAAGCGGTTATCAAAGCTTGTGAAGAGAATGGATATACAGCTACAGAGTTTGTCTTTGACACTAACTACAAAAAATATTTAAAGGAATTAAAAAAACAAAATATAATTTTTAATGCACTACATGGTGGAATCGGCGAGAACGGTAAGATTCAAAAATGGTTAGATGAAAACGATATAAAATACACAGGTTCTGGAGCTATTGCTTCATCACTTTGTATGGATAAAGCTGCAAGTAAAAAAATTGCAAAAAGAAATGGAATTGAGACTCCTGATTGGCAATTGATTCAAAGACTTGACCAAAATGTGAAAATAAAGTTGCCATTTGTAGTAAAGCCAAATGATCAAGGTAGCACTGTTGGTTTATCAATTGTTAAAAATGATCAATTTATTAAACCTGCAATAGATCTGGCATTTCAACATGGAAATAAAGTTATAATAGAAAAATTTATTTCTGGCAGGGAGCTTACAATCCCAATTATTAATGAGGATACGTACCCTATAGTTGAAATAAATCCAAAAAATAATTATTATGATTATGAATGCAAATATACGCCTGGGATGAGTGAGTATGTATGCCCCGCGGATTTAGAACAAAACTTAGTTGAAAAAATAGAGGCAAATACAATGAAATTGTTTCAGAAATTTGACTGTTCTGTTTATGCTAGAGCTGATTATATATTAGACAAATCAGGAGTGCCATACTTTTTAGAAATGAATACATTACCGGGTATGACCTCAACAAGCCTTGTTCCAAAATCTGCTCATGCCAGGGGTCAGAGTTTTCAAAAATTAATAAGATACATAATTGAACTTAGTCTTTAGATGAATATAAAGCTTTATAATTCATACAGCAGAAAAAAAGAACTCTTCAAGCCAATAAATCCTGGGAAGGTAGGCCTTTACACCTGCGGACCGACAGTTTATGATTTTGCCCATATTGGAAATTTTAGAACATTTATTTTTGAGGACCTTTTGAAAAGATGGTTGATTCATACTGGCTATGAAGTAACCCACATAATGAACATAACAGATGTTGATGATAAAACTATTAAAATGGCAAATGACCTAAATGTTGACTTAAATATCATAACTGAAGGTTATACTGAGCAATTTATGAATGATTTGAGGTGGCTTAAAATTCTACCGGCAGACAATTATCCAAGAGCGACAAAATCAATTGATAAAATGATAGAAATTATAGAGAATTTAATTGATAAAGGCCACGCGTATACTGAATCAGATGGATCAGTTTATTTTAATATAAGCACTTTTTCTGATTATGGAAGATTGGCTAGAATAAGTAAAAAAGGTCAAGCAAAATCAAATCGAATTAAAGATGATGAATATGATAAAAACTCTCCTCAAGATTTTGCGCTTTGGAAAGGATGGAAAAAAGAGGACGGAGAAATAGGGTGGGACGCACCATGGGGGAAAGGTCGTCCGGGCTGGCATATAGAATGCTCTGCAATGAGTAGCGAAAATCTAGGAAATCACTTTGATATCCATTGTGGTGGGGTTGACAATATTTTCCCACACCATGAAAATGAAATTGCCCAATCTATTTGTTCTAGTGGAGAAAAATTCGTGAATTATTGGTTACACTCAGAATTTTTGCTTGTTGATGGTGGGAAAATGAGTAAATCACTTGGAAACTGTTTTACTGTCAGTGATCTAGTAAAAAAAGGTTTTACTGCTGAGTCAATTCGTTATCAATTACTTGCAGGTCACTACAGAACAAAAATCTCCTTTTCATTAAAAAAGAAACAAGAAAGTGACAAGGTAATTAGTCGCATAAATGAATTTCAATCTATGCTAATTGATTTAGGTGCACAAGACATTCAAAGAAAAGAATTGCCCGATTCTTTTTATGACTTTGTTGAAGCAATGAATGACGATCTGAATACTCCAAAGGCTTTGGGCATTTTTCATAGTTGGATGAGACGAGTGTCAAAGAAAATAAAAGCTGACTCTATTAGCAAAATAGAAATAGGAGAGGCATGGAATTTCTTGACAAACTTTGATATGGTATTTGGTTTTTTGAGCGAGAAAACTCTGAAAATACCATTGAAAATCGAAAAACTTTTGCAGCTTAGAGAAGCAGCCAGAGCTGAAAATAATTGGACTTTTGCAGATGACCTCAGAGACCAAATACAAGAAGAAGGATGGAAAGTTGAAGATACACCTAAGGGGCAGAAGGTAAAAAAAACTAATTATTAGAATAAATTTAATAAATAATCAATTTTTTATTGTAATTATTTTATAAACATATATAAATTTATAGGCTGTGCACTAAGG
>JAYNUL010000218.1:0-2920 GCA_038281125.1 Fidelibacterota bacterium
ATCATATCAACTTTCATTGCATATTTTCCTGGAGGAATGTTAATGATAGTGAATCGACCACTTGCATCTGAAGCTGTACCATATGCGGTATTGACTAAATATATATTTGCACCAGGCAGTGGCTCTTTTGAGTCTTTTTCTACTATAACTCCAGAAACTTTTCCAGTTGTCTGAGATAAACTAAGGACTGAAAAAAGGAAAAAAACTAGGTATCGGTACATTCTATAATTATCCGCGGATTAGTGATATAAAAAGTAATTAATAAATGATTGTTTTTATAAAAGAAAATGAGGGGTGATACCACCCCTCACTTTCTAACAGTTAAGTGCTACTTAAGCAGCAACATCTTTTGAGTGATCGTCTTATTGCTTGAAGTCAGTTTATAAATATAAACGCCTGAAGCAATATCGCCTGCATGCCATTTTGCAATGTGGCTTCCACCCTGTAGTTCACCATTAAATAATGTAACGACTCGTTGTCCCAACATATTGTAAACCGACAGGTTCACATCTTGGGTACTTGGAATCGAAAATTTAATCGTTGTTTCAGGATTGAATGGATTTGGATAGTTTTGATGCAAAGCAAACTCGTTTGCAACAATTTCTTCCTCAGCACTTAATACGGTTGACTGAGTGCCAATCCAAGTGCTTGACCATACCTCACATGTCTGGTGGGCCATATCATCATTTGTAGGCGATAAAACTAGTTGACCTTCCCATCCATCGCCATCGTTGTCATGAATCATTGGCTCAAAAGGAGTTCTCATTCCATTAGCTGGCGTTAGCCGAACATCATCTTCAATGAGAATCTCATCTAGAGAAATACGAAACTCAAATGCATAGTCAGGATTGTACGTTTCATGAAAATAGTTACCATCTCCATTTTCAGCTAGAAGTCCTGCACCATTATCTGAAAATGCACCGTTTGGAAGGAAGTACATTTTATAATCAGGTTCCTCTCCTCTCTGCATTCCTACGTGCTTTGGACCACGTTGATCATAAAGCCCAATACAGATTTGTACTACATCAGATGTCCACCAACCACTGGCTTGATCATCAACGACAACGTTATCTAGGACCTCAGCTGCAATATACAGGTAATCATTATCGACAGCTACATAAAAAGTTCCATGCAGATCGTTATCGTCATCTACCGCTCCCATTCCAACATTTGGTGTTCCGTACGAGTTATCTGAGGCACCGATCATAAATGGCTGTATGCCGCTATCATACCATTCTGACAAATCTCCGTCTGCAGCAAATTCAGTTGGAGGATTTAAAGATATGGTTGGCACACCCTTTGCCGTATTGGATAATGAGCTTTCTGAAGCTCCAGCCTCACCAACATTATTTGATGCATCCTTACATGCGACTGCATAATAATAGGTTACCTGGGTATCTTCAAGCGGATGAAATAGATAATGAACTGCAGCTTGAGCTCCTTCTAAAACATTAGTAGCAACTACATCCACAGCAGGATCATTGATATCTGTGATCGGAGATGTACTCGCATACACATGATATGACTCACCTTCTTCACCTTCAATATCTGTCCATGTAACTAAGTTATAATAACTTGCTGGGACAGCGCTGATACCACCAACAGCTACTGGAGGAACAACATCTAAAATACCCATACTCATTAGGAACATATCATCAAATGAATAACTAACTTCAACACCATCCCATCGAGAAGCAACAATTACCGCGGTTACGGATACTGTTCCCTCTGGCATTACCATTTCAACATGATGGTGCTCGTAATCGCTGGTAAGAGGTACATATACATCTCCAGTTGTTCCTAAAATAGTTCCTGACTCATCTTTTGCTTCAAGTTTTAATGCCGCACCATTTGCACCATCACCGATGACTTCTTTACCATATCCACTAAATCTCCAGGTCTCTCCAAATTGCGCAGGGACTATGTCCTCATTATAGGCAACAGCCCAATTATCGGTTACGCCTATGCTAAGATATTTTTCACCACTGTGCGCCATTGCTGCATCAGTTACCACTTCAGCATGACCGCCACCAATAGCGAAACCCCAACCCATACTATCGTCTTGGGCATCTTCAAGTTCAAAACCAGGATTGGTTAGTTGATTCAATGAACCGGTTAATTTGAAATCGTCTAAAACGACGGTTCCAGTAACAAAGTCACCATCTCCGCCTCCACTAACTGAAAACTCAAAGTGAAAACCACCAATAGCGTGCTTATCAAGTTCACCATTGCCGGTTTCACCTGCCCATCCTGTTAGGTTAAAGCCACCACCACCCCAGTCATCATTTCGAACTAAAGGAAGCGTAACGGTATTCCAACCTGGTTCACTGTCTAATATGTATTGAAAGGAATAGTAGTATTCACCTAAGCCTGAATAGTTTGAAGGATCTGCGATATCGGCATAGTCACTTAGGTTTAGTCTTAAATGAACTCTATTTTCAAGGGACTGCGCAACTGTATTATTGTATTTAAAGGAAATACTATCATATCCTGACCAGTCCCATGGGCCACCATCACGCGGTCTCATTTCTACAAGAGTTCTAAAGTCATCATTCATCCAACTATTGTTTATAGAAATCATAGCAGCTTGCGCCGGAACAAGCTTATATGTCCAGAATAGCCCTGTGCCACATTCAATGGCTACAGTCATAAAGCCATCTTCTTGGGTAATACTATAGGTTACTGACTCTGGAACTTCTACATCAGGTAATTGGCCTGCATTTACAGCTTTGGGTAGTCCTAAATAAGCACCGAGTCCAGTTAATGTAAGCTCACCACTAGCATCGTTGTACTCCCATGTAGCAGCATTAGAACCATCATGTGGAGCGACTGGCGTACCACACTGATCAGATTCAACACCTTGCCACGCTTCAAGCCAAGTCTCACCATCCATTATATTTTGGAAAGATCCGTCTGCATT
>JAYNUL010000219.1:0-2883 GCA_038281125.1 Fidelibacterota bacterium
AATTCAGGTGTTTCTTTACAGGCAAAACCAAACATCAAACCCTGATCACCTGCACCCTGCTCAGATACTTCATCGGAATCTACTCCCTGAGCTATCTCTGGGCTCTGTTCATGAAGTTTTGATAAAACCTCTACCTCTTCGGGATCAACCCCACTATTAGTTTTGTCATAGCCTATGGTTCGGATAGTATCCTTAACCACCTTGTCTACATCAATTGATGCGGTAGTTCTTACCTCTCCGGATATAACAACAAGGCCTTTGGTAGCTAATGATTCACACGCTACATGAGCATTATTATCCTTTGATAGAATTTCATCCAAGATTGCATCAGAGAAGGCGTCACACGCTTTGTCTGGATGCCCTTCTGTAACTGACTCAGATGTAAATAAAAATTTACTCATTTGATTATCCTCGTAACTCTTTTTTCAAAAACTGGCTTTAAAAGGTCGCAAACTTAGTACCATTTAATGTGAATAATTCTGTGTTTTTATACAAAATTCCCTATAAATGCGCGCTAGCTCTTGCAACATTTCTACTGAAGATTGGAAATTATATGACATTATATGCTCAACATTTAGGCCAACTGGAACCCTTAAATCATTTTCCTCTATGTTAGTTAGAATTTCATTTAATACCTCAATAGCGACATCGAGTGAACGCTCTTTCATTGAACCGGGTCTACCTTGTAAATACCTTTCAGTATTATCTGGTATTTCAACACCAAGCCATTTTAGAAATTCAATATTCTTTTGCGATGACACTGGCGCAAAACTTAATAAAATTCTCCTGGGAAAGGTTTTAAGCTCATTACATCGCTCCTGATAATTATTAATCATTTTAATTGCATTTTCAGAGTCATATAAGACTTGGGTGGTGAAAAACTCAGAGCCATGCTTACTTTTTTTTATAAGATTTTTTGATTCTTCATTTCTACTCGGTATAGAAATCCCGCCACAAAATATATCTCCGGTATTATTATTGTAAGTATTAGATATGGCGTTTAGAGCTTCATTAACTGTTGGTCCGGGATACGTAACATTACTTGATTCTCCTCCAACGATAATCATATTTTCAATTTCAAAATCTTTGTTTGTCTCTTCTAGCCATCTCATTTGTGTATCAAAATCATCATGAACAACTACCCTATTAATGATTGCTTCTATACCAACAATATCCTGTAAGAGTCTGCCAAACTCTCTTGGCTCCCCTCTTTTATGATTTGCAACAGGACGGTCTCCTCTGCCAGCCTCATCATGCACCTCTGGTATATTTATAGCATCGATATGGGTTTGCGATAGTAGGGAGCTAATTGTTTCAGCATAAGAATTCAGTGTACCGTCTTTTTCCCTTGGTGGCAATATCTCATATGCAACTACGGGACGGCGAGGTTTTTTTATTTTGTCTCTGATTCTCATTATAATATCTCATTTTTAAGTACGCTAAAGTATCGTGCTTTTGGATGAGAAAAGTACCAGCCACATACAGACGCGGCTGGAAACATTGCTCTAGATTCTGTTAAGCTGATACCTATTTGCTCTTCAACATTTAATAATTTCCAAATTTTATCTTTCTCTTTGTGATCTGGACAAGCTGGGTAACCGGGAGCAGGTCTGATTCCACAATACTTTTCATAAAGCATCGCATTTAGGTCTAAATCTTCATCTTTTGAATAACCCCAATATTCTGTTCTTACTTTTTTATGCAACCATTCAGCGGCTGCCTCAGCTAAACGATCGGCCAAGACTTTTGCCATTATTTCACTATAATCATCATTTTTTGCTTTATATTCCTTAATGATATTTTCAATCCCATGTCCAGCTGTCACAGCAAATAATCCAATGTGGTCATCTCCAGTTGGGGATATATAGTCTGCTAAACTGAAATTTGGTTGGCTTCCTTTATCCATTAATTGCCTTGGAAAATAAAAAGAGGTTTGGTCCTCAAATAATTTAACCTCTTCACTATGAGATTGAGCTTTGAAAAAACCATAGACTGCTTTAGCCTCGAGTTTTTCATCTTTAATGATCGACTGCAATAGGAGCTGCGCATCATCAAAAACTTTCTTTGCTTCGGCACCTTTAGTTGGATGCTCAAATATTTTCGGGTAAACACCTGATAATTCCCAAGCATGAAATAGTGGAGACCAGTCTATATAATTTGATAAAGCACTAAGGGATATATTTTCTATTTTAAAAGAACCTAATTTTTTCGGTGTAAAAGGATCATATTCAAGCGCTGGTTTTCTTAACCTTGCATCCTCAATCGATAAAAGATTTATGTTTTTTTGATTTTCGTAAAAAGATTCTTTAATCGAACTATACTTGTTTTTTGTATCCTCTATCAATTCAATTTTTTCACTCGGTTTTAGTAGTTTAGCCACAAAACCAACACAACGGCTTGCATCTTGAACATGGAAAACACCATGAGGATACTTTTCTTCAATTTTAACTGCGGTATGTTTTACACTGGTTGTAGCACCTCCAATAAGAAGAGGTACGTCAAAATTAAGGCGTTTCATTTCTGAAGCAACGTGTACCATTTCTTCTAAACTTGGAGTAATTAATCCTGATAACCCAATGATATCCGCCTTTACCTCTTTTGCTTTTGATAAAATTTTATCTGCAGGAACCATAACTCCCATATCAACAATGGAGTACCCGTTGCATCCTAGGACCACTCCTACAATATTTTTTCCTATATCATGAACATCCCCCTTAACTGTAGCCAAGAGTATGGTTCCATTGGAGGTTTTTCCAACACCTTTACCCTTCTTTTCTTTTTCGATAAACGGGATAAGATATGCGACTGCCTTTTTCATAACTCTCGCAGATTTTACTACCTGAGGAAGAAACATCTTTCCTTCTCCAAAAAGGTCACCTACTC
>JAYNUL010000220.1:0-2880 GCA_038281125.1 Fidelibacterota bacterium
CCTTAATCCGTATTCCCCGCAAAGTATTTGAAAAGAAAGTCCGTTTCCTGTTTGTAGGATGATGGGTAGATTTGTAGATGGCACACGGGAGAACATTAGAAGAAAAAATTATCATAGGACTTTTCTTTATAGGTATGCTTGTTTGGTGGGTTTACAATGAGTATAAGCAAGATAAATCAGATGATTAAACGCCTCACACTACTAGGTCATAGAATGACCAGAATATTTCCAATATTACTACTCACTGGGTTGGGATTTTCAACTACTATCAATATCCCAATGGACTATAATACCATTCAAGAGGGTATAGATAATTCAGAGAACGGTGACACTGTAATTGTTAATCAAGGTATATATTTTGAAAATTTAATTCTTGATAAGGAAATAGTCCTAACTAGCAATTTTATTTTTGATGTAATTGACCCTGAATGGTATGAAAACGAAAATATTCAAAATACAATAATAGATGGTTCATTGGCTGATCAAAACTCCTCTTTTGGTAGCTGTCTTGTAATAAGGGATAATAATATTGCCCCTATCATAATTGGTTTTACTTTTAGAGGAGGCCTTGGCACTGTAATGGTAGATATAGATAACTGTGCTGTTCCCATACGAAAACCTGAACGCTCTGGAGGAGGAATTAACATTTTTAAGGCATATCCAATTATAAATTATAATCGATTTATAGACAATGGCATTGGAGATCAACAAATGATTTCAAATGGTGGCGCCATAAGTCATTTTGATGATGATGATGTTGAATTTGACGAAGACAGATTTATAAGCTCAATGAATGACCAAGAACAAAGAGATGTACCTGAACAACTAAACATTCAAAATAACTTGTTTGAAAATAATTCAAGCGGTGATGGTAGAACATTCTATTCTAGAGGGTATGATGGTCCTATTGATGTAAGTGAAAGTATTTTTGACAACATAGATTGTGAGGAAAACAGAGTGAATGATTTTGTATTAAAATCAAGAAACAATCTTGGCTCCTTTATTCAAAATGATATAAGCGGTAATTGTGTTTCAGGTGATACTATATTTGTCTCGATAAATGGTGATGATGGAAATTCAGGCACAGGAATGGCACCCGTAAAAACTATTGGATATGCATTTACTCTTGTAAAAAATGATTCATCACATACAACTACTATTCAAATAGGAGAAGGTATCTTCTCCCCATCAACCACAGGTGAAAAATTTCCAATTTATATTCCCGATAATATTCACTTAATAGGGACCAACCGTGAAACTTCAATTTTAGATGCAGAGTCTGATTTTGAAAACCAAAGGCGAGTATTGGTGATAGAACAATGTGAAAATGTAAAATTGGCAAAACTAACTATTACTGGCGGTAATGCACAGGATGCGAAGTGTTATGGCGGAGGAGGTATTTTTATTGCACCCCCTAATCCAAGTTATTCAGGAGCCCAAATGATTCCTTCAACACCAGTACTGGAGGATATTATTGTTACTGGGAATCATGCCTATGCAGGCGGTGGAATATCTGTTTGGGAGTCAGAAGGACCTATTTTATCTGATGTTATTATTTCTAATAACGATGCAACTTGGTTGGGTGGTGGAATTATGATTGCATTATCTGATGTGACTATGGAAAATTCCAAAATTTTCAATAATTATGCTACTGAAGGTGTAGTTCTTAATTTTAATCAATGGCCTGGATCAGGCGGTGGCGTTTATATAGATATTGGAAATCTAGTTTTGACAAAAACCAGTGTATATAATAATCACGCATCCAGAGGATCTGGACTTTCTATATGGAGACAATCCGACCTCATAATTAATCAATCAGTATTTTATGGAAATACTACTGGATCCGGTGGGTCAATCAACTCTTTTGGTCTCAATGGAATGGTTACTATTAGCAATTCTATATTTTGGTTAAATACACCTAATGATGTAGCACTTCCTAATCAACATGCTAATATAAATTTTACAAATTTAGATTGGGAAGGTGAGAGTAATATTTATGAAGATCCACTGTTTTTGGATGCGGAGTCTGGTGACTTTATTTTACAAATTGGATCACCTTGCATTGATGCAGGTACAGCTGATCCTAATAATGATGGGGAAAATGAAATAAATGACTTCTTTGGCTTTGCTCCTGATTTGGGTGTATTTGAATTTTCTTACCGGGTAGAAGGAATTGGCTATTCTTTAGATGGACAAAATATAACTTTATCATGGGATTCAATTGATAATTCCCAGTATTATCTTTTAGAACAATCTTTAGATTCAAATTTTGTATATGATGTTGATAGTTTTTATGTTTATGACAATAATTATATAGCTAGCGGTCTTGAATTTAATGTAGAGTATTTTTATAGAGTTTCAGCATTTGTAGAATACTTTACCGATCATTCTGAAACCATAGCTATAATTTTGGATTTTGTGGGTATACATAATAATGAAGCAGCTCCTAATAATTTTGCATTAAATCAAAATCACCCAAACCCATTCAACCCTATCACAACTTTGAAATATGAGCTTCCAAAAGATTCATTTGTAGACGTTACCATTTATGATATGCTTGGCAATGTGGTAAATAATCTGGTTAACACTAATCAATCATCTGGCTACAAATCAATCCAATGGAATGCCACCAATAATCAAGGTGAACCTGTATCTGCAGGGGTATACTTATATAAAATTCAGGCAGGAGATTTTGTTGATACCAAGAAGATGATTCTTCTTAAATGACTAAACACCTCACACTATTAGGTCATAGAATGACCAGAATATTTTCAATATTACTATTCATTGGGTTGGCTTGGGGGCAAAGTTTCAATCAAAAAGGCTACTTAAGAAATCTAGAAGCATCAATTTGTATGAACCATTGCGGTGAATATTTCC
>JAYNUL010000221.1:0-2856 GCA_038281125.1 Fidelibacterota bacterium
ATGCTGGAACTGATATAAGCACCTGCGAGTATCAATTTCACCTCTCTGCAAGCCAATCCTATGATGTAAACTGGAATGAATTAACTTATGATTGGACTTCTTTAGATGGACTTAGCATTGTTGATGCAAATACTTCGAGCCCATTAGTTACAAGTCCTACAGATCTAAACGAACCTGCCTCTTACAGATTCGCCTTAGAAATTAATGATGGTTTTTGTAGTGCATTTGATACGGTTATTACTACAGTAGCTGCAAACTTATGCCCGGTTGCTGATGCTGGTGAAACAAGAAGACTTCCAAAGTTTGAATCTCCAACCGTTATGCTTGATGCTTCAAATTCCTTTGATCCAGATGGTGAATCTGTTAGTTATGAATGGACTACACCGTCAGGGAATACCATTTCAGAGCAGACACTCTCTGTATCAGATCTAGATCCTGAAAGCAGGTATTCTAGTTATACATATGTACTTAGGGTTATGGATTCAGAGAATTCAATTAGTATGGATACGGTTGAAGTGATCTATAGCAATTTTTCTGCGCCGGTTAGTCCAACGGTGTATGCAGTAGCCAGTCATGGGCAGGTTCTTGTTTCTTGGGACGCTTCATCAGAGGCCTCTTATGACTCTTTAACCGGCTACTCAGACTTTGAGGGCTACAAGCTATATCGTTCAATTGATGGAGGTAAAACATGGGGCGGGGACGCAGATAAGCTTTATGATTATAATGGAGAGTTTGTTGGCTGGGTTCCCTATGCACAGTATGATCTTGACTATGATGAGGACTATTTCCACTGTATCTATAATCACAATGGAGACTGTGAGCCTGAGGAGGCCCGTCAAACATCAATTGGGGGATTAGATCCTTACCTTCCTAGGTTCACGCTCGGAAGCAACACTGGCCTTGAATATTCCTATGTTGATTCAAATGTAATTGATGGTGTTGAGTATACTTACACGGTCACAGCATACGATATGGGTCTTCCTAAATTCACACTCAATTTAAGTGAGATAGACTCGTCAGGTATCTTTTCTGCAGACACCCTCTGGGCAGTTTCTAATCCAGGAGAGTTTTATGGGCCAGATTCAATCAACTTTTATAATGAAGCAGGTAACTGGATCAGGAAGGATGCAAATCCTAATCGCGGTTATCCATTCTTGGAATCAGCAAAAGGCGATTCAGGCGATCATAATTTTATAACGGTTGTTCCAGGATATACCGCATTAGATATATCTTTTCCTGATGCAAAAGATATAGAAGCATTGTTCACTTCAAACGCCTTAAATATTGGAACAGGTGATAGAGATTATTTTATCGTAGATAGAACTAAAATTGTTCAAGATCAAATAAGATATGAAGTTCAGGCTAGACAGAGTAGTTCTGCTGTAGAGGGAATGGCATGTGAAGACCCTTTGATTTTTGGGTATGTTGTGGAGGATAGCATTGGTACTCCAGCTTCTGCAACTACATATTATGAGGAAAATCTTAACTTTTTTGAAAAAGATTCTATTTCAGGGCTTCCTGGGGTAGTTTATGAGAACGGATCTTATATTGTTCCTAACTATGACATTATTTCACCTGTTGACAAGTGGAGTAACCAGTTTAAAGGTATTCGATTTAAGATAGAAAATAAAATTCCTCTTGAGGTATCTGCAGTTCCTCCAGTTAGTCTTGACACGTTGCTTTGGTCATGGCAAGATCCAGATAGTATGGCAATGGACAGCGCCACTGTGTTTGGTTTTTTATTTTCTGTTCTTCCCGAGTTGTCTTACACCAATGTTGCTAGCTATTTAAGGAGATTAAACTTTGACTACAAGTTGGAGTTTGTATCAGAACCAGATAGTGGGACTGCTGTGCCCATAAGTAATACTAATGGACCCGGTAAAATGTATTTTCCTTTCAAAGTTGTTAACATGTGGACTGGAAAAGAAGTTGGCATATTATGTAATGATTATGGATCTTTTGATGCCTCGCCTATTGATTACCCTAATGGTGCTGCTAATTACGTATGGACACCTGGTGAAGATATCTTTCTTATTCAAGACTCTTTAAGGATAGCAGGAGCCTGGGTTGAGGCATATAACTATAATCTTGAACTTTTACTACCTGTATCCAATAGTCAAAAAAACAGAAAAGCCTATGATGATGGAAAAGAATATGCTCAGGGTGACACTGTATTTTATCAAGGGTCTTTGTGGTACGCGAAAATTCCAGCAGATCCAGGAGTTGAACCACTGTCAGTATTTTCAGACCAGAATGATGATGGGATTAGAAATAACCCCTGGCGGCCTGTATATCCTTGGAAGGGTGGCGAGCAAATGTTGATCAAGCCACATAAACTTTTTGTAGATGGTGATAGTTGGTACTCAGATATGTCCAAGCTTGGAGAGAAAGTAGGTATATCAGATACGTTGTGTCTTGATTCTATAAAAGTAGTGCCCAATCCATACAAGGCTAGTTCAAAATTTAATGAAACGCCAAACCTGCGTAGGATTAGATTCACTCACCTACCAACGGAGTGTCGCATATCCGTTTATACCATTGCAGGAGAGCATATTACAACGATTGACCATCAACAACAGTTTGATGGTAATGCATGGTGGAATCTTAGGACTGGGAACAATCAAGATGGGCCTGAAGTTGCGCCTGGCCTCTACATATACGTAATTGAGTTTCCTGAGGAAAAAGAATATTGTATTGATACGTATGATGACGATGGTGATATTCAAGGTAGCCTGAAAAATGATTACTTTTCGAATGATAAATATGACAATAAGAGAGTTACTAAAAAGACACAATACCATATTGGCAAATTTGCGGTGATAAGATGATAAAGCGATTATCTATACTTTTTTTACT
>JAYNUL010000222.1:0-2812 GCA_038281125.1 Fidelibacterota bacterium
CTAATAAAGTAATTGCAAAAAAGTTGAATGGGATGATAATGCCAACTTTAATTCTTGTCGATAAAAATGGTATTGTAAAATGGAGGCATCAGGGATATGTTGCTGGCGAGGAGATTGAAATTGAAGAACAGATTAAACAAGTTTTAGGTAAAAAAAATATTAATGAGAAAAATAAGGGATAGGGCAAATTGTTACACCCTTGGAACCTTCTTGATAAGCTTTTCAATAATCATTGCTAATGACATAGGCTTTAATGGTGCAGTAGATGCCAGATATGGAAACAGTTATAATTTTTACAATTTTTCTGAAAATCTATTAGATCTTAATTTTTTTTATAATGATGTTCAAGGCTGGATTCAGTATGAATATTCTAATCCACCAGATATAGGTTTTTCAACCAATGATATAAGAAAATTTAGATTGGAATATGTTGCGGATGATTTTTTAATCAAATTAGGTGACATTTACCAGTTTTGGGGTAGAGGTCTTGTGCTTAATCAGTTTGATGACCAAGTAACTCATTTTGATAATGGTGTCAGAGGGCTCTATCTTGAATATAATAAGTATCCCTTTTCTTTTAGCCACCTAAATGGTAATTCAGATATTTGGATGTTGGGTGGTGGAGCAAGGATACCTGAAAACAATAACATTCATAATATGTCTGCAAATCGAATTAATTATGATCTTAGCGCACTATCATTAGGATTCACTCAACTCGAGACAAATGAAAAACATTCCCTTAACGCTGGACCGCCAGTAGATATTAATCACAATATCCTAGGGTCATACTTATCGTGGGCAGGTAACTTTACTGATATTTTCTTGGAATATGCTGATAAGGTTTCTACGATGAGCGTCAGCACTATTGGAGGGACACCAAATGATACATTAAAAAAGGGATATGGTTACTACCAAAATATAAATTTATATTTTGGTAACTGGGGCCTAACAACCGAATATAAACGTTATTCTTTCGATAGATTACATGGTGAACTAACTGCTAATGAGTATGGAAATCAAATCGAATATCAACAAATGCCAACCCTTGCAAGGGAACATAACTCTACTTTGCTTGGCAGAGTCAGTCATACACATAGTTTTAATGATGAGCGTGGTGTCCAATTTGAATTAAATGGTTCAATTATGGACTTAGCAATTTCTATGCAATATGCTCATTTGAGTCGCAACGAAAAATGGCAGTCAAATTCGCATAATGAATGGACTTACGAAAAAATTGATGGATATTTACCGAGTTCAGATTTCTCAACGCTCCCATATTGGGAAAATTATAATGAGGTTAATGGATATGTTTTGAATGATCGTTTATATTTTAAAATTGGTCTGGGCAGGAATAGAGAAATTATCAATAACATAAGAAATTATGTTGGAATGCAAAAAGATCTTTCAAATGTTGATACTTCTTATATTGAAGTTTATGATTCTCTTGAGTGGGATGGCACATGGTACTACGATACTACACTTGTTCCTTTCTACGATTCTCTATTTACCGATGAATATGATGTTGAATCAAAATTATGGCAGCAGGCTGAATCATTCACAATACCAATAGAGCTAAACTACATTTTTGAAAGTGGATACAGTATTGGTTTGGGATTTCAATATCAAGAAAGAAAAAAGTTTAATAGAATGAAAGGGAATGCAACAAATTATGATTATGGTAAATCAAAGTGGACAATGTATGACCCAGATGATTATAGCCAGTCATTTAGTACCACAACAACGCAATTTGCATCTGATAATGGTCCGGTAAATAAGCAATACAACCGTTTAATTTATTTTTCAGTAAGCAAGGCCTCAAAGTGGTCCTTAACAATTACACATGATGCTACCAATGCATTTGAGACTGGGCAACTAAATGATCCATACTACAACCCACTTGAGGCATTAATCTATGGAGACATAAAATACTTTATTGGTGACCGTAAAAATACTAATGCGCCAAAATGGGCACAAAATAGATGGGTTTCTGCAGAATTCGCATACAATATTACTTCATCTCAGAGGGTATCAATCATGTATGGTTCAATTCAGGGAGGCCTTTTCTGTAGTAATGGAATTTGTAGAATAATTCCTCCGTTTAATGATGGTGTAAAAGTATCATACAGTGCTAGTTTTTAAGGATTATTATTTTGAGTAATCATGAAAAAATTAATAATTGCATTACTTATGACATTCCCAAAAGCCCAAAGCATGGGTCCTGTAGATTAACTATTTTATGAGTATTAGATTACAACTTTATAAAGGGGCCATTCTGTTTTTACATCTACTAGGTTCCATATTTGCCCAATTGCAAGTTGGCGATATATCTCCAGATTTTGAAGCTACAGTATGTGTGAATGGGGAGGATATTAACCCCGACATAGTGAATGGTTCTGTTTGGAGCCTGTATGAAGAGAGCTATGGAAAGGTTACATGGATTAATCTTTTTACTTCCTGGTGAGGATCATGTCAAGTGGAGGCTCCACAAACTGAAGAAATATGGCAGGATTATCTATCAAATAATGAGGACCACTTAAACATAATAGCAAATGGATTTGATTGGACATCATATAGCTGCGAATCATGGGCTTCGTCATTTGGTATAACATACCCAATACTTGATGGAGGAACATCAGGAGGCGAAGCATGGAGTCTCTTTGGAGATGGCTACATACCGCACAATGTTGTGCTAGACCATAACTACCAAGTAATATATACTGCCTCGGGCTATAACGAGAGCGCTATTCTTAATGCTATTGATTTGGCCTTGTCCTACGTACCAAGAGATCAAGATGGTGATGGAGTAATGGAC
>JAYNUL010000223.1:0-2808 GCA_038281125.1 Fidelibacterota bacterium
ATTTTCTTAATCTTGAAAGAATATCTAAATCTTCTTTGTTTAGATTTTGCGACCCGTCAAGGAGAAATATAATCAAACTTGATTCTTCAGCTGCAATCCATGCTTGCTCAGCAATATCTTCCTTTAAGACAGTATCATCTTGAGCAATTCCGCCCGTATCAATTAAGAGACTCTTTTGATTTCCAAAAGATATATATCCATAATTCCTATCTTTTGTTAAACCAGAAAAATCAGAAACTATTGCTTGTCTAGATTTTGTTAATTTGTTGAAAAGTGTTGATTTTCCAACATTAGGTCTTCCTATTATTGCTATTGATGTAAACATAACTAATTATCATTTTATATGCTTAATGAATATAAATTAAAAGACTCATCAACTGCATAGAAATTTTTACTTCTACTTATAATTTTTTTTATGGGTTTTTTTGAGATTTTTTTTCTTCCAACTGTCTTACCATTTAATGGATCTAAAACATGAATGTATCCCTCATAATCTCCAACAATGGTAAAACCGGAAAAGCTGATTGGATTTGATAGCTGTCTATTTAAATAAGCATCTGATGTCCATGATTCTTCCATAGTTTTTGTGAAGAAAGATCTTAAATTCGATTTTGACTCTACTAAAATAATTAAACCTTTAATTAATAAGGGCGAATAAAAAGATGAGGCCTCAGTCTGCCAAACGGCTCTTTTTTGAGATATATCAAATAAACTTAAGTTTCCTTGGTAGTTTATTGTATAAACCAAGCCCGCATCAATGACTGGATTTGAATCAGAATCAACTAAATTCTCTAATTCCGATGACCCCTTTGCATAGGATATTGCCCCATCCCAAACAGGAAATCCTGAATCAAGTTCAAAAACGCCAAGCCTTCCATTATCAAAGGTTACGTAAACCATATCACCCTCAATCACCGGACTGCTGCTACCTCTTATTGTTAAAGCTGGAAGTTTTGATCGATATGACCATGATATCTCACCGCTTGATTTATCCAGTGCAAGTAATTCTCCAGAACCAGTTTTTACAACAACAAACTTAGGATCAATAGCTGGAGGAGCCAACACCTCACCCTTTAAATTAAGTGTCCATAAAACAGAACCATCATCTTGATTTAAAGTAATCACATTTCCTTTAACATCAGAGACTACAATTATTCCAAACCCTGCAGCGACTCCTGACGACAAGGCATTAACTTGACTTTCCCATTGAATGGTTCCTGTATTTGGATTTATAGATTTTATACTTCCATTGGTATCAGCAAAGAAAACACTCTGTGATCCGAAAGCAGGAATAAAGTTTCCTAAAAAGTTATCGCCCGAAAATGGTTTAGTCCAATTTATATTAATATTTACAGAATTACTTATAGGCTCTAGTGTTTTTGGCTCATCTGAATCAGCTTCATCACTTCCCCAAAACTTCATAGAGCTTAATGAAGAACATGAAGACAATACAAAAAGTACTAAAAACATAGCAATAAATTTATTAGCTTTTATATTCAACAAGTTCTCCTGCATTTTTTAGAGTGTTAAATTTGATATTTTCATTGAAATTATGGAAATGGATGCCTCATCAGTATATTTTTCCATAGCAAGATTGTATTGTTCTTTAGCTAAATCTAATTTAGCTTGCTTGTATAAAATATCTCCAATAAGCTCGTGAATAACAGCATTTGATGATGAATATTTTTCTAGAACCTTCAAAGCGTCATCATAATTTTCGAGTGAATACATAATCCTAGCTGAGTTGATGCTGGCAATTTTGTTGAATAACTCATTCCCACCAATACCATCTGTAGAATCTTTAAGAGCAAGAAAGTATTCTAAGGCTATATTTAAATTTCCGTTTTTTGCTTCAAGAGATGCTTGCTTTAATAGTGCTATTTTTGCGTAGCCTGTTTTATTGTATGAGCTTACTAAATTATTGAATAGTGATTCTGAAACTAATTTGCCATTTTCTGTTTCTATCTCTTGTGAAGTCCATTGATTGTATATCTTTGCAGCCTCTTCATTACTCGTTTTAGTTAGTTGATTGTTAATTAAATAAAAAGAAAGTATTGCTATAAATAAAGCCAAAACTACAAGTATCGCTTTTCTATTACTAATATAGAAATTACGCAATTGCGTCACTAATCCATTATTTTCAAAAACTTCATTCATAAATATTTCCTCAGTCTATATGGTCTTATAAAAAATATATAGGTCTTCAATTGAGACAGTTTGCTGCTCCTTAAGTTCATCATTTAAGGGCTTTATAACTGCAGTTTTATTTTTTAACTCTTCCTCTCCAATAATAATTACATAATCAGAATTATTTTTATTGGCTTTCCTCATCTTTGATTTAAGACTACCTTCTGATAAATTAATATCGAGAAGAACTTCTTCATTTATTGATCTAAGATGGTGCGCTATTTTATATGCTTTTGGCTCTAAATTGCTAGCCGCGATAATAAAAGAAACCAATTTTCTGTTTGGCTTTATTGGAACTGCAATACTTGCCAACCTTTCAAGCCCGATAGCCATTCCAATTGCAGGCATGTCCTTTCCTCCCAATTGAGAGCACAGTTGGTCATATCTACCACCACCTAAAAATGAATCTTGTGCACCCAGTTCTGATGATATGGCTTCAAATACAAAACCAGAATAATAATCTAAACCTCTAACTAAATTGTAGTCGATTTCAATTTTACATAAGTCCGAGAACTCATTCTTGATTGAATTCAGCATCTCAATTGAAGCCTTATCAATAAACTCTTTTATAGAAGGTGCATTCTTTAGAATTTTCTGAGTTTCAGAATTTTTTGAATCAAG
>JAYNUL010000224.1:0-2807 GCA_038281125.1 Fidelibacterota bacterium
AGTGTTTGATGTGTTTCTTTTAAATTATCTGTTCCAAAAACTATTCCTATTAAGCCTTCTCCAGTTTCTTGAAGAGCATGATTAACTAACATTGCTCCCAAGCCATCACCTTTGGCTGCTAGAAGTTCAAAGTAGGTATTATTAAAATTGAATAGAGCATTTTCAGTTCCATATTCTTCATGCGACCCTTTCCATACTGGGTCTGTTCCAAAGACTTTAGAATAATTTTTTTCAGCTTCATCAATGTCTGATACGGCTACTATTAAATGATCTAAGGCACTAATCATAATTAATAATATTCTTAAAACCCATTATCTGAAAGTTCTTCATCTAATGCTTTTATACGTAGCTCAATAAATTTACTTATTGAAATGTCTTTATCATCGCACAGATTGCTTGAGTCAATGGCATCAATTGCCTGGGGGTTGTAAGTTACCTCGCATCCTCCAGGAAGAGCCGCCTCTGTTTGATTAATTGTATCTCTAACAAGGTTATTTCTAGAATATAACGATTGAGATACTTCGCTCCATTGCAAATAATTATCAATAATAAATCTTACATGCTCATACAATAAATCTTTATTGCTATCATCAGAAAAAACTATTTCCCATAATACTGGACTAACATCTCCAAGCTCTCTTGAGGCCCAATCAACTTTATTATTTGCGGGAAAGGCAAAAGTGCCAGTTATATCTCTAAAAGCAGCAGCCCATTCTGGTGTGCCCCATGCAAGCGGATGATGATCTCTAAATGTAAAGTCAAAGTCATTTGGCATATATATCCACTTTTCAGTTAAAGGATTGAAATAAAGATAATAGTTGTTAGCAACTCTTACATAGTGATCAACGGCTCCAATAACTATTTCTGCTGCTTGGGCCTTAATAAATCCATCAACATCAAATTGATCTGACAATGATGATGCACTAGGATTAGTTTGAACAAACCTAATAAAATCTTGTAATAGCATTCTTCCTTCATCAATACTCTTTTTTTTCGACTTTAGATCATAGTTTGGTTTATAAGGCTTAAACTGAGATTCTTCCCCGCCATCATTAATATCTGAATTAACAAAAGAAGGGTTTAGATAATTAGCTGATCCAAGCCATTCTTCTCTCGATTCGGGATCGGACTTTTCAACCCCAATTTGACAGAAGTCTTTGTCTATATATTTATCAGACTCTTCGTAGAACACACAAAGGGGATTTATTTCTTCCGATCCAGCTAAATCACCGCCACCAATTTTGAACAAAAAGCCGTTTTTACCAAAAAACCTTTTCAGGAATGGCTTATCTACTTGCTCAACCATTTGAAAAACACCCATGTTATAAGTTATTGGTAAGGTTTTACCAAAATAATCCCCATCACCATTAATTACCAACTCTATGTTTGCATGAGCTACTCTAGATAGCGGTATTCCGTAAGAATTTAAAATATCATGAGCCAAAAGCTCTCTTTGGTATGAAGGATCATCTCTGTTATATCTAAAAAATATTTTTTCCAGTCCCATAAATTCTCTATCATCATTTTCAGGAACTTCTGCCAAATCTTTTCCAACTCTTGACCAACAAGGATGGCCTTCTACAGCGGCGGGAAAACCAGAATTGTCTATACATGAATATACTCCTTCATCTTCATCAAATTTTTCATCGAATTTTAATGAAAAGCTAAACCTTCGAGGCCTTGGATCCCAGTTTCCATCTGAATCATTGTACTCTTCTGGCCATTGTCGACTTGTATTACCTTTCATTTTAAAACCAACATTATTCAGAGCTTCTATCACATTTCCTGATGCGTCTAAATATTCAAAATCGACTTGTCTGTATACTTCGCTATGACTCCAAGTATTCCACTCTGTAACATTGCCATTAGCATCTCCAGTCTTATAGTTTGCTCTCTCGGTGTCTAACACAAATCTTTGCCACTCATCAATCGACATTGTTAGACGAATTTTATGCATCCTATCAAGTAAAAATAAGCCCGCAGATTCATCTTGCTGACAGTCCACTTTTATAACAATATCTTTAGCCTCAATCACCCCCTCAGATAAATCTAAAGAACATTCTTGTCGTGCTGGGTCTCTATCAACCTTCACTTCAAATGAAAAACCAGTTTCAATACCGTCTTTATATAAATGAACTCCATTAGAATCAATTGTGATAATTTCTTCTGAATCTAAACATTCATCATTATCTTCAGTTACAAAACAGGCAGCTAATTCAAAATCCATATTTCTGTACTCATCCATGTTTTCTAAGTCAAAACTTATAAAAAATATTGGTGGGGTAACAGAAAAAGATAAAGGGCCAAGGCTTGCTTGATTTTCGCCATCCGTTACAGTAATTGTAAAAGTGTATGAGCTGCCTAAACTTTCTTCGGGTGCTGTGCCGTTTAAGGAACCTGTTGAAAGATCAAAGGAAAGCCAGTCAGGCTTTTCGGATATGCTAAATGTTAAAGTGTCTCCATTACTATCAAAAGTTGTTGGTGTAAAAGAAAAGGTCTCTCCCACTCTTATGTCAGAAATTGTTCCAGAAATTGTCGGTGGATAGTTAATATCTAGCTGAAGTTGATCAGAGCCACCGCCACCGCCACCTCCGCATGAGTATAAAAATAATATTAAAATAAAGGACGAAATTACTTTAATGTTCATTTAAAAGGCCTTGGTAAATATAAGCCACTTATTAAAAGCAGCTTATATAGTTTTGATAAAATTTATTTAACAGGATATATGTCTAAATCAATATTGCCTGTTAGAACATCCATGGTTCCCTGAACATAGTTAATGCCATCAGTGACACTATCGACTGACT
>JAYNUL010000225.1:0-1264 GCA_038281125.1 Fidelibacterota bacterium
GTTGCTCCTCATGATGGGTCCAATGCTGCTACCTGGGAATACGATGATGCTAGTGGCGAACTTACATTAACTGGTTTAGGTGCCTATTTAGCTCTTCCAAAGGCAGTGAATGCTGGTCAGTTACCAGATGTAGATGTTCCTGAATCTGTGACATATTCTGTTACGTTGGATGGTAACATGATGACGGTTGTTATCGAAGCTGGAACTGGACTTTTTTGGACATTTAAGCTAGTATCAACTCAGGCTACATTTACAACAACCAATCCAACTATAGTTCCGCTTAATAGTCTCTTAGATTTTTGGCCAGATGAAAATGAAGGTGTGTGGGATTGGTCTGCTTATGATAGTTTAACTTTTTCATACTATGTAGCGTCTCCTGCTTCCATATCAGATCGTGTGACATTTAGATTAAATATTAATGATTATGGTAGTGTGGAAGATCCTGCCAATTATGATGGCGCCGGAGAATATTGGTATTCCTTCTGGGATATTCTTGATAGTGAGCCAGGCTGGAATACAGTATCAATAGCTTTAGATGGTCCAATTGATGCAGCTCAGGTTCAAGATAATCAATTTCATATGACTGGATGGGTGCCAGGTCCTGGGAATCAAGAATTTGATAAACATGCAATAGGAGGAATGCACTTTGAATTTTCCATTGGCGGTTCAGGGGATCCAAATATGACAGATGGGGTTGACGGTACAGATTGGGTGAGTGGTAGTATAATTTTTGATGATTTTAAATTGACTGGTTCCTTAAATGCTCTATCAAATCCAGGATTTGAGTTACCTGATGAACAGGATGATGACATGGGCTGGGGAATGGCCATGGGTGATGGAACTGGGCATGTTCAAGTTGTAAATGATCCTGCTCTGTCGCACAGTGGAGAAAGTCATCTAAGTATTGGTGTCTTGGATAACTGGGCCGTATACTATACTGAAGATCCTATTCCTGCTCAATTTGGTGAAACTTGGAGCTTAAGCGGTTTTGCAAAACAAGTTTTGGGAGATAACATATCAGATGCTGGAGCAGCATTTAAACTAGAAGGGAAAAATGCTGAAGGAACTGTAGTAGGGACTACAGGTGATATCTGGCTTCCATTAACTGATGAATGGGAAAGACATTCTATAGAATTCGTTATGCCTGAAGGTACTGAAACTGTTACGGCTGTTATTGTGTCATCTAGGTGGGATGGAGTTGAAGTAGGTTATGCCTTTGACGATTTGCTGTTAATTAGTTTAGGTGTTCTAGATGTAATTCCTC
>JAYNUL010000225.1:1274-2803 GCA_038281125.1 Fidelibacterota bacterium
ATAACGTTTATGCTAGTACCCTTCCTTTTACTGACACTACTGACATCACTCATCCTTCTGTTGATGTGGTTGCTACTAATGTTCTAGAAGGAGCAGGAGCTGCAGTACATTATCTATTTTATCCATTAGACGATGTGAATGTAACCTACTACTATGCTGTAGCCTGTAAGGACGCTTCAAATAATGTTGGCCCTGTGGGAGTTTCTGTTGCTTCAATTACGAATATAGCAAAAGGAGTACCAACAGTATCTCTAAGTCCACCATCTTCCTTTGTAGCTGATGGAGATTTGAGTGAATGGTATGATAGTGGAATTCAACCATTTATGTTAGGTGCACAAGAAAACTCATATGGAACACCAAATGTTGGAATGGGCACAGTAGATGATAACAATGATCTACATGGAACATTTTATGTGGCGATGAATAATGATTCTCTTTACATAGCAGCTGAAATACTTGATAATGTAGTTGATGCTGTTGGAAGTGGAGGCTGGTGGACCGCTGATGTTGTCCAGATTTGTATCGGCTTGTATGACCAGAGAGGACCAAAGCACATCGGGATGGAGAGAGGAGAAGAACCGGATTATAAAATATATTTTAATCCTGCAGGAGCTAATTCAGATAATGGTGCTGGTGTACTAGCATCTCATGGAGATGGTAATTATTTTCATGAGATTTACAATCCTGATTACGTGTTTGAATTTCGTATATCTCTCGATGACATTGTAATTGATGATGATGCTAGACTAACGCCAACAAATGGAATGAGAATTCCTTTTGAGCCTATGATTCATGATAATGATGGAGATGGTTGGGAAGGTCAATTAACTCTTTCTTCATCGAATGATGATATGGCACATCAAACATGTGAAGTTTGGTCCAATACTTGGATTGGCAACCAGGCCACTATCTTAAGAAATGATGAAGATATTGTAGTAAATGAATTTGCTCTTCATCAGAACTATCCAAACCCGTTTAATCCTGAAACAACAATCAAGTTTTCAATACCGAATAAACAGGATGTAGATTTATCCGTTTATAATATGTTGGGACAGAGAGTTGTTACTCTATTTAACGGTGAATTACAGGGTGGTAATCATATTGCAAAATGGCATGCGGGTAATATTGCTTCAGGCGTTTATATTTATAAATTGAGCTCGAGCAATAAGACAATTACTCAAAAAATGCTATTATTGAAGTAGTATTTAACTTCTAGAAAATGAGGGGTGTTTTCGCCCCTCATTTTCTTTTAAATAAACATTATTTTATTATTTATCTTCTGGCAACAAAATCCGAGAATATTTTAAGATGCATCGAATAATACTTTTAGCTTTTTTCATCGCTTTTGGTTTCTCTCAGACCACTGGTAAAGTTTCTGGGGTCATATTGGAAAAAGATTCAAAAGAACCATTACCTGGTGCAAATATCTATCTAGTCAATACCGCATATGGTACGGCTTCAGATGCAAGTGGTAGATTCACTATCATTAACATTCCTCCAGGAAAATATGCAATGAAAGTTGATATGAT
>JAYNUL010000226.1:0-2801 GCA_038281125.1 Fidelibacterota bacterium
CCAGATCTTGTTGAAGCTACAATCTCTAAATCTCCATCGTTATCCAAGTCTGCAGTTGCAGGTTCTGACAATGAATTGCTTCCCATATCTACTGGCCAACCTTCCAACTCTGCTCCATCAATTGGGTTCCAAACGTGCATCATATCTTCATAGCTGGTAACTAATAGTTCATAACTCCCATCATTATTTAAATCTGCAACAGATACCCCTCCTCTAATGTCATCTCCAACTTCATAGGAAGCCATCTCTGTTCCGTCGTGGTGTAAAACTTGCAATGTACCTCTTCTATTACCTACAACAATCTCCAAATCGCTATCTCCATCAAGATCAACTAATGTTGGAGCATTAAAAAAACGATCTGTTGAAGTAAACGGAAAACCTGTCATGATGGAACCGTCTTTTTTTATGGCATATATATTGTCATCATCAGTACAAACAACAACCTCGGGATAGCCATCTCCATCGAGGTCCCCTGCCGCAGCACCTCCTACCATTTTCTCATTAAGATAAACTGGGAATCCATAGAAGGAAGATCCATTGTGATGTATAGCATGTACATCGCCAGTATTTCCATTAAAGGAAGTAAAAACAACCTCTAAATCCCCATCCTGATCCAAATCAACCGCTGCTGGCGAGCCATTAATACTGCCATTGATTTGATAATTTACCAGTTGCTGTCCAAAGCCAGTTAATATGTTTAAGCTGCCATCATGTGAACCGAAAATGAGTTCTAGGCTATTGTTTCTATCAAGATCAGCGACTGCTGGACTAGATCGTACATCATCACCAGTTGTAAATGGGAAACCAAACATTTCTAACCCTTCAATCATATAACCATATATATTGTCATCATCACTCCCAAATAAAATATTTTTAGTACCGTTTCCATATAAATCTGCTATGATAGGCGATGATTTAATCACTATATCGTCAATTGGAAAGCCTTTTTGATTCAGGCTCACCGAAATTTGAATGGGAATATTCACCTCATATGGGTTCTCTATATCACTAGTGGTGATGTTTATGTTGCACTCCACATTACCAAGCTCTATGTTTGGAAGTGCATACATCTCAAACCAGTCCGTAGCCGAGGATCCAACTTCACCTTCGCCAATAGAATTATAAAACTGGATCGTATTATCTATGAAGTATAAGTAATCATTTTCTGATGAAATGACCAAAGTTATGCTATCAGCATTATAATCGTAGTCGTTTCTAACATCGACATACAATTTCATTTGTTCTCCGGGGTTAAAGATTCCATCATCGTCGGTGTCATCCGCAAAAGACAGTGCATCCACAACTAAGTTTGGTGAACCAAAATTGTTTTCAAGATATCCATAGTGATAATTTTCAACGCAATAGTGCATGTAATCCTCCTGCCCCAAAGTAAACTCATACTGGCAAGAACTACTCGTGTAAGTCATATAATTATGGATAGGATCATTCCCTTCATCATTTGGGCAACTATCCAAATTCTCATTGCATGACCATAGTTGACTATCAAGATGCCTTGGTGTATCGCTTATTCCATCTCCATCCATATTACAGCCACTTGAGAAAGTATGAGGAAGACCTAAATGATGACCTGCTTCATGTGTCAGAACATCATTCCCATATGCAAGGTCTCTATAGTCCATGTTGACACTATGCCGGTAATCTCCTGCAGGAAAAGATGGTGCTAAAAATGAAAATCCAGCTACACCATCACTATACAAGTCCGCAGTGTAAACATTCATATTGTGAAAAGGATCAATAGATAGAGCTGCTGTGCCTTGAAAAACATCACTATACCAGTTACCAAACCATTGATCATTCTCAGTTCTGGTTATGGTATCAAGTTCAAAAGCAAAATTATTTGGTGCGAATGTTTCATTTAACCACAAAATGGCATCATATGCTACATCGTCATCGTAGTTCCCTTGACCATTTGATGCGTGTACAATGTGCCAGGCTACAAATACCATTTTCATTTCATTACGTTCATTGTCCCTTACATTGGACCACTCATCGACAGCTAAGCCAATTTGTTCTATCTGATCCTGCGAGGGTGTTGGTGTACCGCAGACGGGTCTTTCAATTTGACCATACAAAAGACCCATCGCACTAATTAAATATACTATTTTTTTCATAACTATGTTCTTTGATCGGGGGATTGTTTTATAAAAATTCATAATGAATACTACATAAAGTTAATAAAATTATTCAATTGTATTGTTGTTTTCATTTTTTTGTGACACTGACTATTTAATCAGAGCCATTTTTTTGGTTGTATAAAAAACAGGGTTTTTGTCTGAGTCTCTTACTTGGAAGGAATAAAAGTACATTCCCGAGGAAAGTCCTTTGGAATCAATTGTGATTGAATGTATTCCAAATTCAATGTAATCATCAATTATATCCAATACCTTACGACCGTTAAGATCATAAATTGATATTTGGACATAGCCATCAGAAATCAAAGAAAACTCTATTGTAGTATATGGGTTAAATGGATTTGGGTAGTTCTGTTTTAATTCAAAATGGTTGGGTATGTTTTCAGCCTGGTATGATACGTTGAGGACACCTGGAATTGCACAAACTGGCGCTGCTGGATCCCCCTCATTGCCATTATAGACTGATGTTACCTGGTAACAATATTCATTCTCGCTTTCTAACGCACCATCTATAAACTGATTATCATTGATGCTTAATCCATTATTTATTATTACAAAATCACCATTATTAACTGATCGATAGATATTGAAAAAGGGAGTAATGGCTTCTCCATTCGTTGTTACATTTGCATTAATCCCAAACTCACC
>JAYNUL010000227.1:0-2768 GCA_038281125.1 Fidelibacterota bacterium
AAAATTTGAGTAACACAAAGATAGTTATTAAGAAGTTAAGTAGAAGTTAAAGTTTGAATCTAAAAGTTGTAAATAACGTAAATATATCATTATCAATTGAATATAAATCAGTTAACCCATTAGTATATAATTGATTTTTAAAAAAATCCTTTGATTTTGAAGCACTAATATCAACATTAAGAAAACCATAATTAATTCCAAGACCCAATGATAGTCCTGATCTGTAATTATCATAGGTAGAATCAGGTCCTTTATAGTAATAATACCCAGCTCTTAAGCTATAGTCTTTAATTCTATACTCGCCACCAATTCTTATGGATTCAGAGATATCATTAAATCTATTTTTAATTAAATTATTTAAGGACTTAATATATGTATCATTACCATTATTATCATTAAATTTTGAGTTGCTATATTTAGTTAATTCATAGTCTAAGCTTATTAATCCTATATCACCAAATATGTATGCAATGCTAAACAATGATTTAGAGGGTAAGGTCAATTTATATTCTTCATAAAAGTTAATTACGTTTGGGTCAATTAAATATTCGTTTATTATGTCATTTTCTATTATGTTGGTCTCAATGTATTGAGCATTTTCCTCTTCAATTTTTATCAGAGTAGGGGTTGTGTAAGAAAGGCCTAATCTTAATTCTTTAATTTTAAATATTGTTCCAATTTGAAATGACATACCTTCTCCATATGCAAATAGCTTTTCTTTAAAATTGACATTCTTCAAAGGGGATTCACTTAAGTATCCAGATTCTTGAAAGAGTTTATCTTCTTCATAATTTACAGAGTGAAAATTTAAATTAATTCCCATGTAAATATTTTCTTTAAAAGATCCACTAAAATTTATTGAGTGCATAAGGTGATCACCTTTTCTTATTGCCGTAATAGATTGATCAAGATTATTATATGAAGCATTTGAAAAGTATTTTCCAGGTAAATCATTACTTGCGTTTATTATATAGCTTTGAAATCCTAAGAAGGCTTGTTGATCTCCAAAACCAAAGTTGTCTCCTAAGTATTTGTATGCATCCTGAATAGTTTCATCTTCATAAACCAATAAATCATTGAATGGAACTCCATCGGCATAATAAAGAAAATAATTATCAATACCTTCATTATTAGATCCGCTAAATGAGAATGATTTATTGAAATCATTTAATCTATTCATATTATATCCTAAAGAGAATTTAGTTTTGTTGATATCATACACTAAAACAAAGCCTAAATGATTGAATGAATAAAGATTATTTTTAGAATTTGAAATGAATTGATTAAAATCATTTTTAATTTCTTGATTTTTAAAATTTAAAGTAAATCCTAATTCTGATTTAAGAAATATGGATGATCCTGCAGGGTTAATATTTATGGATGATAGATCTCCTCCTAATGCACCAAATGCACCACCCATAGAGTTAAACCTTGAGCTACCTTCATGATAAAATTGGTTATACCTTAAGGCATCTTCATAAGTTTGAGAATATATAGCTGATATACCTAGGATAAGATAAAGCTTAATAATTAATTTGGACATTTAATCAATTTTTCCTGCTCTTGTTGAACCAGATGCTGATGATCTAGAACCGCCATTTGATGATCTAGAGCTAAATCCAGAACTTCTTGAAGAACTTCTTGAGTTTGAATAAGAAGAATTATTTGATCTAGTGTTACGTATGTTATTGTTTGATCTTTGGTATGATCTAACAGAGTTTCCTCTAGTGTAATTATAATCATTTTCAAAGCCAGATTTAAAGGAGTTGCTATTTCTTGTATTTGTCTTAATAGATCTGATTCTTCTGTATGAATCTCTAAGTGCTTCATTTTTAATTCTACTTAGATTAGGAACAGAGTTTAGTGATGGTAGATTTCTTGATGAATTTACCTGTCTAGATCTATAAATAGGGATATTTGTGTTTTCATTAATCTCGCCTAAATTTCTAGTATTACCTCTATCATATTTTGCATCATCAGGACTTTCAAAATTGGAATTTTGAATAACTCTATCACCTAAGTAGATTCCAGATATTCTCATCGAGTTAGAATTTCTGCCCTTATTGTTAGCTTCTGATGATTTTTCACCTCTTCTTGATGCTGATTTAGAGTATCCTGGTTTAGTATACTCGTAGTTTGAATCTGCATATGAGTCATTATATTTTTTTGAATTAAATAATCCTCGATAGTAACCTGGATAAAACCATCTAGATCTATTGAAATAATACCAATAATAATTTCCAATAAAATTAGAATATGGATTTAAATAAAAATCAATTGGCCTTGGAAAGAATGGATATCCCATTTCATAGGCATATGAATTATAGTAAAATGGAAGGCTTGTGTATCCATAATTTATATATCCGCCATAACGATTAAAAAACGGATTATAATAAAACCTACCAAAATGAGGAAAGTTGTATATCACTTCCACTGAATCTGGATTTGCACCCCATGGTAAATTACTAGGGGTATCAACATCATTTCGAGTATCATCTAATGATAATTGCGAATATTCATCAAAAACTCCTTTATAATAATTACTACTTTGATTAGTATAGTAAATACCATCATCTTCGTAATACGAAGCTAAATAATATGATGTACAACTGTTTAGAAAAGTCAAAACACCTATTATTATCAGTATTGAATGAAGTTTACGCATATTCTAAATTAAAATAAAATTTTAATAATAAAAATGTTAATTTTATACCTACTTATTTATATCCAAATATTATGCCAAATTAATGGGAAACAAAATAACTTCT
>JAYNUL010000228.1:0-2759 GCA_038281125.1 Fidelibacterota bacterium
TGATTATTGGTTGCATTCCACTGAACAGATCTAGAACCTGCCTTATGTTCATCATTTATCAAAGTCTTTACCTGATTTCCTGACATATCATAGACTACGACCTTTACAAACGAATCCTCAGGCAAATCATAACGAAGTGTTGTAATCGGATTAAAAGGATTAGGATAATTTTGATGCAACAAATATTGATCAATGATCATTGATTTTTCATGTGATAACGTAGACATTTGAACTATCTCTGAAAATTCACTTTGATTTCCAGCGTCATCAATAGACCGAACTCGATAATAATAGGTCAATGATGCATCTACATTCTGATCCAAAAAGAAATTATCTGAGGTGTAAAATGTCTGTGCATTGGGAAATGAAGCATCAGTATCTTTTTCAACATCGTAGTATTGGAAATCTTCATCCGTACTTGGACTCCAAGAAATATAAACCTGAGAATCTTCCCAACTTGCATTGAATCCATTGGGAACACCTGGAGGGATATTATCAACAGAAAGTCCGCCATATGAATCACTATAAAACACGTAATCCATGATATAATTCATAGCAATGACCCTGAAGACTGTGGAATCATTTCCCTCCCCCAAAGAGTCGACTAAAGTAGTAGCTTCGAACATATAAGAGGGTTCTCCAAGAGCACCAATAGACCCTAGACCAACCCAATTTGGTGAATCAAAACGTTGGATAGTGTAGGTATCGATCCCATTAGGATGGGCATTAACATCAAGCATGGATCTTTGAAAAGTAAGATAAACTCTTCCACCCTGATCATCTGGAACATCAGCTATACTTGTAATGACAGGATTTGCATCTACTGGTCCAGATCTCCAATACGAAAAACCTCCCCCATTTCCTTCACCTTCTCCACCGCCAGAACCGGGCCAAGTACCTGGATTGTTTCCACTAGTCCAGCTGGTAACATAGATATCATAATAAGCATCATCTTCAATGGAATACATACCCACCATCATGGGTGGGGTCCACCAATATCCCCAAGTAAACCATGGACCATATGATACAACAGGGTCTACTGCAGTTTCACTATTAGCCCCAAATGTAGGCCCATACCTCCAGGAAGTCCCTAATGGAGAAACACCTCTTTCATGGATGGATTCAGTTATTGCATTATACAAACCACGATTATCTGCTCTAGTTATTGCAAGATTCGGGGAGATAACATCCCAGTTCTCTGGATCATTATAATCTGCATAATCCTCTTTTACAAAATAGACACGTTCATCACTGCAAAACGGTATAGGATACTGTTCGCAGCAATTATCTTCACCAAAAACATATTCTTCAATATCAAAGATCCCACCAAAGGTATAATATTGACCAAACATGGATTCGCAATCTGCAAATACTTGTGATGCAAATAAGCAAAAGATGATTATGGTCCTATACATTTGGTTATTACCTATTAGTTTCTATTTAAGAAGGATCATTTTTTTTGTATTGGTAAAAGAGCCTGACTCAATTCTATATAAATAAACTCCAGCAGCTACTGATTGTCCTTTTTCATTTGTAGCATCCCATTGAACTGATTTTAGCCCTGAACTTTGATTTTCACTGACAAGGTTTCTTACCACATTACCAAGTAAATCATAAACAGTGATAGTTACATATGAATCAGCTGATAATTCATAGGATAGATTTGTAGTTGGATTAAATGGATTTGGATAATTCTGATTCAATCTAAATGTATTTGGATTCAAAGAGGTGCTTGGCAAATCAAGAAAAAACCCCTCGCATTCAGTAGTATCCAATCCAACTCTCCACCAATATGAAACTGTATTATCATTAAAAATGGCTATATTGCCATTGCATTCAAAGTTGACATGAGCACCGGGGCCATCATTGATTGTTAACGTATCATTGGTAAATGTATAGAAATCTGGATTTGGAATGGCATCACTGGTATCCAATAAATCCCAATCGGTTGCATCGCATCCACTATCTTGCATACAGTAATATGTATACATCGTGCCATCTATTAATTCATACATCGTACTTGCCAATGGATGAAATCCATATCCCCATAACCATCTCCCGCTAATGGGGAAGGAATTAAGTTCTTCACATTCACTTGTATCATATCCTACTCTTGACATAGTAGAATGGAGACCTTCCCAACTATCGTCTTCATCATAATAAAAGTCAACCAACTTGCCATCGCATCTAAAGTCCATAGTGTAGGTAGCCATATTCCCAAAATGCAAATCTATGGATATTGTATTGTCATCTACCGTGTAGGGATTTACAGTAGGAAGTGCATCACTTGTATCCAATGAATTCCAATAGGATGCATCACATCCACTATCTTGTGCACAATAATAAGTGTATCGCAAGCCATCGATAAACTCATACATCGTGTTGCCTTGATCCCCTTCAAACATTGGTAATATCCACCGACCTTCAATTATTTCAGCGCTAAGATGCGTAGGAAACACCTCCTCTCTTGAGTAAGAAAAACCTCCACCACTATTTCCACCGGAGTAAGATAGCAACACAACATCAAAATATTTACCAGACTCTGGAAGATGGAGCGAAATTGTATCATTTACCAGAGACTGAGGATTCCCTCCATGCATTTCCACAAAGGAAACAAAATCCTCATCCATTGCACCAGCAGTAGATGTCCCTGCCCAGAGAGTACCAACTGGAGAACCTGCACCTCCTGAATATCCAGTCTCCTGTGCAATATTGAACAAACTTTGATTATGTTTTCTGGTAATCCAAACATTATCTGT
>JAYNUL010000229.1:0-2759 GCA_038281125.1 Fidelibacterota bacterium
TTTTATAAAGGTAACCGCTATGTTGGTCAGTGGAGGGAAAATAAGTTCAATGGAAATGGTTCATTTAAGTATTTAAATGGTGATACTTATGAAGGTTCGTGGATTTTAGATAAGCGCGATGGACAAGGTATTTTCACATCTGCAAATGGTGAACACTATGATGGTCAATGGAGAAATGATTTAAAGGACGGTCTAGGAGAAATGGACTACGTTAATGGCGACCGTTATATAGGAAATTGGAAACAGGGCTTTAGAGATGGTCGTGGCGATATTACATACAAAAATGGCGATCAATACAAGGGCGAATGGGCTAACAATTTAAAGCAAGGGAAAGGTATCTATTACTATGCTAATGGTGAGATCTATGATGGGTTATGGTATAATGATGTCAAAATGGGAAGAGGTAAGTATAATTATAAGAATGGTGATCAGTATGAAGGTGAATGGAGTGATGGTATCAGGCAAGGATATGGCATATTCAAAGATAATTCAGGAAATGTATATGAGGGTGATTGGTTAAATAATATGAAGATGGGTAGTGGTACGTTTAAAGATGTAAATGGTGAGACCTATGTTGGTGACTGGGTAAATGATTTTAGACATGGACGCGGAAAAATAACCTACTCAAATGGTGATAGTTACGAAGGCGATTGGGTTGATGATGTAAAAGAAGGGCAGGGAGTTGAAATATTTATTGCTGATGGCGTTACTTATTCTGGACAGTTCAAAAGTGGATTATTTCATGGTAGAGGTGAATACAAATCAAAAATTGGTGACCTCTATAATGGTGATTGGTCATCTGGAAAACAAGATGGACAAGGAATCTATAAATCATCTATTGGAGATAAATACGAAGGGTCATGGAAAAATGGAATGAAGCATGGTAAAGGCAAATATGAGTTTGTAGATGGCAGCATATATAATGGTGAATGGGAGAATGATAATATCAACGGCGTAGGGAAATATACTTTTTCAGATGGTAGCATATGTACAGGTAGCTTTTTAAATGGCAAGGTGAATGGGCAGGGTACATATGACTATGTAAATGGTGATAAGCATGAAGGTAGTTTTTCATCAGGAAAGAGAGATGGAATGGGAACCTGTACCTACTCCAATGGTGACGTGTACGCAGGTGAATGGAAGAATGATCAAATCAATGGGCAGGGGAAATTTATATATCGGAATGGTAATATTTACGAAGGTGAATTTTTAGCAGGAACCATGCACGGTCAAGGAACTTATACGTTTAAGAATGGTAATTTGTACATTGGTGATTTTAAAGAGGGCAAGAGGGATGGAATTGGAATATTCACTTATGAAAATGGGAATAAATACGTAGGAGAATTCAAAAATGGTACGATGGATGGCCAGGGTACGTTTACTTATCCTAATGGGGATAAGAGAGTGGGAGTTTGGAGAGACGGGAAACCAGTTAATTAGTTTTAAATGAAATTGAGCAGATTTCACTTCTCTTTAATCATATTATTTGTTGGCTATTCTTGCTCATTTTTTAACAGACCAAATTTTCCGGTAGAACAATATGAATTTTCTGGAATGAGAGTAGTTTTTGCCGATCTTGATGATAGCTATAAACGTTCTAAGAACTTCAATAAGATATGGTCGAAAATCCATAAAAATAGATATAGGCCTTATTTTAGATTTGCAGGAAAAAGCTATGTTATTGTTGGTATTTTAAATAAATACAAGCAGGGTTTTCTCATTTTAAAAGATGAAAGCGGTAATCAATTTAAAATGAAGCTAAATCAAGAAGAGATCCAGCAAAAATTTCTTCCAAGTTATTTGCTAACTGAAGATATTGAGAAAAAAGCTCAAGCTATGATTGGGAAAACAATATGGTTGAATAATACTCTTGATCCAAAAAGCTTCTTTAATTTATCAGATTCTAGATTCAATCGTTTTGATCAGGTATTGGTTCTAGATACCTTTCCATTTCAAAATAGCAATTCTGATTATCCAGTATGGCTTAAAGTAGAATCCAAATTAAAGGGAATAGGGTTTGTAAGATACAATAGATACGAAGGACAAGTTGGTGTACAGGACCATTACTTTGTTTCTGATCCTCTTCCGAAGTCATGGGGTAAACATATTGTAAAAAGGATATTGAACAAAAAGGTAGAAGTTGGCATGAAAGATAGGCAAGTCAGAATATCCATTGGTAACCCTAGTTTTGTAAATACGACATCTAGCAGGCACGGTATTGGAGAACAATGGGTATATTTAGATCACAAAGGGGAAAAAACATATTATCAATTCGAAAATGGCAAACTAATTTATATCAATGATTAATGATACTAATAAACCTTCAAACTTCTAACTCAAATTAAATGGAAAAAATAATCCGATATATCTTTTACACAATTATGTTAGGTCATTTTGCTAATTCTGAGCAGGTTGACACTCTTTCTTATTATGAAAAGTTTAACAATGCAGTTATTTCATATAAAGAGGGACGATATAGTCTTGCCGCATCAAAATTTTCTAACATATTATCAAATGACAGAGCCTACAGAGATCCTGCTTCTCAATTGATGATGGCAAAATCTCAATACCATTTAAAACTATATCAAAAAGCACATCGGTCTTGCAAATCAATCCTAAACAATTATCCAAATTCACCATATGAGCATGATGCATTAGTATTAATTGGTGATATTGCCTTACAAGAGAACAATGAAACAAAAGCATTTAAACATTATCTAAAAGCACGTCCCCAAATTGAGGACCTACTATTTTTAAAC
>JAYNUL010000230.1:0-2708 GCA_038281125.1 Fidelibacterota bacterium
TCAGACTTATTCCAACAATGTCTGATACCTCAAATTGTTTTATCAAAAACAGTATCGAATCTCTAAACCATTTTATTCCATGACCTATAGTAAAAAAAATTGTTCTTATTGCTTCAAATATGTACTGTTTTATTTCAAGATCTTCAACTAACAGGAAAATTCCGAGCGTGAACAATAAGACAACCTTTATTTCAAAGCTGTATTCTTTATGAAATGAATTGAGCCTGGGTTTTATAAGTCCTTTTCTTTTTTGTTTCATAACCAATTCTAAATAAAAGATAAGTTAAAAAAAATACTTTCTAATTAAATAATTAAAAAAGATAGAATCCTAAACAAGATAAATTATTAGATAATATATCTTTCTTGTAAAATAAGCACCTCAAATAAAGGATCTAAAATGAGACTTATTTCATGGAATGTAAATGGTATTAGAGCTGCTGTAAAAAAAGGTTTTCTTGATTATTTAGCGGATGAGGAACCCGATATTCTTTGTATTCAGGAATCAAAAGCCCATAAAGAGCAACTTACTTCAGAAATATTAAAAGATCATGGATATTATACCTTCTGGCATTCTGGAGTAAAAAAAGGATATAGCGGAGTAGCAACCTTCAGTAAAAAAGAACCTCTATTTGTTCAAGAGGGATTGGGTATTCAAAAATATGATGATGAAGGTAGGGTCCTAATTACCGAGCATGATAATTTTCTATTATATAACATATATTTCCCAAACGGTCAAAAGGATGACACACGCCTACAATATAAACTAGATTTCTATGACGATTTACTTCCCATAATTAATGAACAGGTTGAATCAGGTAATAATGTTATTGTTACGGGAGATTGGAATACTGCCCACCACCCCATTGATCTTGCACGTCCAAAAGAAAATATTAACACATCAGGATTTATGCCTATTGAGAGGGAAAAACTGGATAATTATGTTTCACATGGATGGGTTGATACTTTTCGTTTGTTCCATGATGAGCCTTCAAGATATTCTTGGTGGACCTATCGTTTTGGTGCCCGACAGAGAAATGTTGGTTGGAGGATAGATTATTTCTTTGTTAGTCAAAACATGGTTGACCTTTGTAATGATGCTGATATACATGATGATATTCTCGGGTCAGACCATTGCCCAGTATCCCTTGATCTAGACTGCTAGTATTTTTTGAATTATCTGATCCTCATTACAATTTGTAGCTATGGCTTTGGCATGTTCAATACCATAATGGAGATTGATGCAATGCAGTATGCTTCAATGAGCAGAGAAATTTTACGAAGTGGGAACTTTTTACACTTTTTTGATAATGGGCAACCATACCTAGATAAACCCCCTCTTATATTTTGGATAACTGCATTATTTTTCAACTTATTAGGTCCTTCTGACTTTATTTATAGGCTACCATCACTATTTTTTACCATAATTCTGGCTTATTCTACCTATAAGTTTTCAAGATTATTCTATACAAAAATAATATCTCAAATTGCTGCAATATTACTTATATCATCTCAAGCAATTTTTGTAATGAATGCTGATGTTAGAACAGATATATACATGATGGCTCCAATGATGGTATCGGTTTGGCAATTTTCTGAATTTTTTCAATCAAAACGATTAAAAAATTTACTTATTGGATGGGTTGCAATCTCCTTTTCAATGATGGGTAAGGGGCCAATTGGTTTTGTGATACCAATTACAATTATAACAATAGATCTCCTATATAATGGTAAAATAAGATATATCTGGGACAGGCGTATGTTTTTAGGAGTACTAGCTTGTTTACTATGCCTTACTCCAATGTCATATGGTCTTTACACTCAATTTGGTTTTGAAGGGGTAGAATTTTTTTATTGGACCCAAAGTTTTGGAAGAATTACTGGTGCAAGCAGTTGGAGCAATGCTACAGGCCCTTTATATCTTTTTAATGTTTTTCTTTACGTTTTTTTACCCTGGACAATAATTTTCCTCTTTGCAATGATTAATCGGGTAGTAATAGCATTTAAGCAAAAAAATTGTGATGAAAAAACTGAAATCATTTCATTTTTAGGATTTGTTTTCCCTATGATAATTCTATCTTTGTCTAATTATAAACTTCCTCACTATATCTATTGTGTAATACCATTTGCATCTGTATTGACTGCAGTTCAGATCAATAAGTGGAGCGCTAATTCTCAATACAGCAGGAACTTAAATGTTTTACAACTATTTATTGGTGCTACCCTATTGTTATTGGTATATGGTATATCCTTTTTTGCTTTTGGTATAAAAATTAGTTTAATCTTCATCTCTTTAGCTATGGCTATTGCATTTTACTTTTTAAGAAGGTTATTAAATAACAATAAAGTTATAAACCTTTTAATTCCATCTGTCGCCGCAAGTATACTATTCAGTTATGTGTTAAATCTTGGTATAATGAAACCCCTACTTAAATTTCAATCGCAATCTAATGCAGCGGCATTCATAAAAGAGAATAATTATGAATCCTTAGATCTTTATTTATATAATGAAAATGAAAAAGCAAAAAGTAGATCATTTAACTTTTATTTAGACAAAAATATCAAGTTCATTGATTCTAAGTACTTGCAAGATGAATTTAACCCAAAGCCACAACTGGTTTTCACAGATGAAAATGGTTTGAAAGAATTAAAGAAAAATAAAAATAATTTTAAAATTATTGAAGTTTTTAACCACGCTAGAGTAAGCAAAC
>JAYNUL010000231.1:0-2694 GCA_038281125.1 Fidelibacterota bacterium
GATTCAAATGTGCAGAAAGAAATATCAAAAAAAAGTACTACTCCAACATTAGACCACTTCTCTAGGGATATAACGCAATTAGCAAAAAAAGGGAAATTAGATCCTGTAATTGGTCGTGAAAATGAAATTGAAAGAGTAGCTCAAATTTTAACCAGAAGAAAAAAAAATAATCCTGTATTGATTGGCGAACCTGGGGTTGGTAAAACCGCAATTATTGAAGGACTTGCTCAAAGAATAATTCGAAAGACCGTTCCAAGAATACTTCATGAAAAACGAATACTTTCGCTAGACCTAGCTTCAATTGTTGCTGGTACAAAGTATAGAGGACAATTTGAGGAGCGTTTAAAAAGCGTTATGCTTGAGCTAGAGACAAGTGATGACATGATAATATTCATTGATGAACTACATACAATAGTTGGAGCTGGTGGAGCCTCAGGTTCATTAGATGCATCAAATATGTTTAAGCCCTCTCTTGCTAGAGGAGACATACATTGTATTGGGGCTACTACTATGGATGAATATAGGAAGTATATCGAAAAGGACGGTGCCTTGGATCGACGCTTTCAAAAGATAAATGTCAATCCACCAAACACTAAAGAGTCAATAGACATACTCAACGGACTTAAAAAGGAATATGAAGATTATCATAAAGTAATGTATACAGAAGAAGCGATAAGAGAATGTGTTGAACTTTCAGAAAGATATATATCAGATAAATTTCTTCCTGACAAAGCAATTGATATTATGGATGAGGCGGGTGCAAGGGCTCATATACATAATTTAGAAGTACCAAAACATATATTGAAAATTGAATTTGATATTGAAAATACCCGAGAGAAAAAAGAAAATAAAGTTTCTGCACAATTATTTGAAGATGCCGCAAAGCTTAGGGATAAAGAAAGAAAGCTTGTAAAAAAGTTGTCAAATGCTCAAAAAGTATGGCAAAATGAAGAAAATAAATCACGAGTTGCAATTGATTCTGAAATGATAGCAGACGTGGTATCGATTATGACTGGTATTCCATTATCAAAAGTAGCAGAATCTGAAACTCAAAGACTATTACACCTAAATAGAGAGCTAAGTGATTATATCGTAGGGCAAAATGAGGCTATTCAAAGCATTGTTAATGCAATAAGAAGATCAAGAACAGGGTTAAAAAACCCAAATCGCCCCATAGGTGTGTTTCTATTTCTGGGTCCAACAGGAGTAGGAAAAACTGAATTAGCAAAATGCCTCGCAAAAAATCTTTTTCCTCATTCCAACTCCCTTGTGAAAATTGATATGTCTGAATATACGGAGCGTTTTTCCCTGTCGCGCCTTATTGGTGCCCCACCTGGATATATTGGATACGATGAAGGAGGTGAACTCACTGAGAAGGTTAGGCGCAATCCTTATTCTGTAGTATTATTTGACGAGATTGAGAAAGGGCATTCTGACTTGTACAATATATTACTTCAAGTTTTTGATGAGGGTGTTTTGACTGATGGATTAGGTAGAAAAGTTGATTTTAGAAATTCAATTGTAATTATGACATCCAATATGGGTGCACGAGATCTAAAAAACAATGGGTTTGGATTTGGGTCTAGCAAACATGATTTAGAATATCAAAAAATGAAGGAGAAAATATTAGGGCATGTAAAAAATATTTTCTCTCCGGAATTGGTAAATAGAATAGATGATTCAATTGTCTTTCATCAACTCAGCGAATCAAATGTTTACGATATCATTGATCTTCAAATGACCGATTTAATTGATAATCTCTCAAAACTTGGACTAAAATTCAGACTTAACAAGTCTGCAAAAAAATATATCGCCAGTAGAGGATATGATCCAAGATACGGAGTCAGGCTTTTGCGTAGAGAAATTCAGAAAAATCTTGAAGATCCCATATCAGAGTTGCTTTTAAAAAATTCTTTTCAAAAAGGAACAATGATTTCTGTTAAGATGATAAAAGGTAAAATTTCATTTGATATAAAACAGGTAAAAAAAGTTAATAAAAGTATTTAATAGCCTATTGATTAACGTTAAAGCATGTCAAATATGCATATTATTTCATAATATTATGACAATATTGACTATTGTAATATTTGGTACATTCCTTGCAAAACATGTAAGTATTTAATTTTAGTTATCTGTAAAATATTGGAGAAAGTAAAATGAGTAAGATTATAGGAATCGATCTTGGAACTACAAACTCATGTGTTGCTGTACTTGAAGGTGGAGAACCAACAGTTATCACAAGTCCTGAAGGTGGCAGAACTACCCCATCAATTGTAGGATTTGCAAAAGATGGAGAAAGGCTTGTAGGACAAACTGCAAAGCGTCAAGCGGTTACCAATCCCGAGAATACTGTATTTTCAATCAAACGTTTCATGGGTAGAATGTTCGATGAAGTAGATAATGAAATCTCAGAGGTACCGTATACAGTAGACAAAAATTCTAATGGAGCATGTGTTGTTAAGGCTAATGATAAAGAATATACACCGCCAGAAATTTCTGCTATGGTTTTACAGAAACTGAAACAACAAGCAGAAGAATATCTAGGTACCAAGGTGACGGATGCAGTAATAACTGTGCCTGCATATTTTAATGATTCACAAAGACAGGCTACTAAGGATGCCGGCAAGATTTCAGGATTGAATGTTAGGCGAATAATAAATGAGCCCACTGCAGCATCTTTGGCATATGGCTTGG
>JAYNUL010000232.1:0-2673 GCA_038281125.1 Fidelibacterota bacterium
TATCTGTTTAATTTTTCATACCGAGGAAAAAAATGAAAAACTTTTTGAGAATGTCCCTTATTCTGGCCACCGGCTTAAATTCACAATTTTTACATGCCCATAAAGACCATAAACAAAAACCTGCAATGCCCGCAATTGGGGTCCTTCAAGGATCTATAAAGGATTCAACCTCAATGAAGCCCATTGAATATGCCTCAGTTTCCCTAGTGGATCTAGAGCATAATGAACTTGTAACGGGCGGGCTAAGTGATAAAAATGGTTTGGTGAATATTACTGAAATACCTTTGGGGAAATATGTAGCTGTTATTGAATTCATGGGCTACAAAAAGAAAGAAATAGGCCCATTGAATATTTTTCCCGGAGAAGGAGGAGGAATTAGGCAGAATTTTGGTGAGATCAAGATGAGTATTTCATCTCTGAATATGGCAACCGTGGACGTTCTTGGAGAAGAGAGTACATTCATCCAGACGATAGATAAAAAGATTTTCAATGTAGGACGAGACATATCCTCTTCTGGAGGAAATGGCGCAGATGTTCTCAGAAAGGTCCCATCTGTTGACGTCGATATTGATGGCGAAGTATCAATAGCCGGTGATGCAAATGTTACCATTCTGATTGATGGAAAAAGGAGCGGTAGAACTGGAAGCGGGAGACGTGGAGAGATTGAAAACATTGCAGCTTCAATGATTGAGAAAGTCGAAGTTATTACCAATCCCTCTGCAAAATACGACCCTGATGGTGTTGGTGGGATTATCAATATTGTAATGAAAAGAGGAGCACTTGACGGATTTAATGGAAATGTATCGGCCATGCAAGGAGACTACAAGCAACAAAATCTAAGTGGAAATGTTAATTATCGAACGGAAAAGTTAAATCTATTTACAAGTATGAATTATCAAACAGGTGATAGAGTTGGTGATGGAGTTAGAGATTTTCAATGGATCTATCCTAATAATGCTAGTGTTGATTCTTTATCCCAAACTACTAGTAGAACAAGCACTCCAAATAATCTGGGCCTTAGAATTGGTGGCGATTATTACCCTTCATCTAATAAAACAATCGGCTATACTCTTGATATCTCAGAGCATAAAGAATTAGAACAAAACAATATTAATTACCTAATAAATACTAGAGATCCTTCTGAATTAGGTTTAAAAGAAATGGAAGAAAGTGACGATGGTTATCATATTGATCATGTCCTTTCCTATGAAAACAAGTATGATTCTCAAAAACAGCTGCTTAAAGCTTACGCAAGCATTGCTCATGAGATAGATGATGTATTCGAAACTGGTACAATGGAAAGTCTAAACTACAAGAGTAGTGACTCCAAAACATTGGAGGATAATACTAATGTAACTATGGCCGTTGATTATGAGAATGAATATGGTGAAAAGCTTGGGATTGAAACAGGACTTAAGTTTACAATTAGAGATTTTGGGGAAAATCTGAACTATCTAGAAGATAAATATGAGAATGACTATCAAGAAGATATTTATGCTGCATATCTTGTCACAAAGTATAATCTAACGGATAGGTTTGGGTTTAAACTGGGTGCTAGGTTTGAACAGGTTGAAACAAAGGCAAACCTTAGTGGACCAGTAACCCACGATTCAACAAATATCATCACTAGTATTTTTGACTCGGCAATAGTGAAATCTCCTTTTGATAATCCATACACGAAAATATATCCAAGTGCATTTTTACTTTACAAACTAACAGATAGACAAAGTATGCAGTTTGGTTACTCAAAAAAGGTGAATAGACCCAATAGGCGGACACTTAGTCCATTCCCCAACAATACTCAAGATATTAGTAGGTTGAGAAATGGGAATCCGTATCTTAGACCTGAGTACAGTGACGTAATGGAATTATCCTTCTCAAGTAATTCAAGAAAGCTAAATTTGAACATGTCCTCATCCTACAAGAATACAAGTGATGTTATCATGTGGTGGGATAGAGATTATATGACTTTCATTGATACGGAAAGACCATCTGGCCCTGATACAACTACCTATGAAATATTGACTGCAGGAAATGCAGAAAATTCAAAAAGCATAAATTTTAGTGGCAACATTATGTACCGTCCAATGCCTCTGGCAAGCATCATGATCTGGGGTTATAGTTGGAACTCTACAATTTCAGATGAAGGCGAGGCTGATTTTAATGGAAATTCTAGGGGTATGGGGTTTGGTGGCCGACTCACATTGAATATTCCAACTATTGCCAGAGTTGAACTTTCAGGAAATGGCAGAGGTAAAATGAAGATTACTACTGGATCAATTCCAAGTAATTACCGAGTCAACCTTGGTATCCAAAGGTCATTTATGAAAAATCGTTTATCTGTTACATTTAAAGTCAATGATCTATTTGACACAGGAAAGTTTATCATAAATACAGAAAATGAAGTGCGAAACGGAGAGGACGAAATAATCTACAATCAGCTTATGTACGCAGAACGTCAAAGGCAGAAACGTAATACCTCTATTGTACTAAATTATAATTTTGGTAAACAGCAAAAGAAAAAGTGGAGCCGAGGAAGTTTCTCTGGTCGTTCTGGTGGAATGGGTGGAGGTGGAATGGATATGGACTATTGATCTAGGGACGTCTAATACGTTGAATCATATCTTCCACATCAGATGGTATTCCAGCATATTTTCTTGAAACGATAGAAGC
>JAYNUL010000233.1:0-2647 GCA_038281125.1 Fidelibacterota bacterium
ACCCCTACAATGTTTAGTGCACGATGACCCTGAGGAGATAATCCATCTGGTGAAGGAAAGTAAAAAAAAGAGATGCTAAGAAGAAATGCTAGAATTAGCCATTTTTTTCTGGTGATCCAGAATAAGATATTTGAGATAGAACGTGCTGAAAAACCAAACATTGGTATTCAGAATTTATAGATTAATATATTACAAAGAACATAATCGCTTTTATAATTAAACTAAATAAAATATTTCAAACTGTTTACCATTGGAAGTTCAAACAGGCTCCATACCTGGCTATAGCATAAAAAGTTCAGAACAACTATATTTAGGACAATGCAATAATTGTGCATGATATGTATATATGAATAAAAAGGAATTGGAAAAATGAACTTTTTTGAAAATATCAATCTACAGAATAAGAAACAAATCCTAGCTTGTTTAATGCTAAGCACAAGCCTTGTTTTTGCAAATAATAATTCAATAAACGATTCAAACGATAAATCAAATACAGCCAAGATCAGCAACTCTAATGAAAAACCTGATAAAGCTGTAGACAAAAAGAAAGATGTTTCAAGCAGCAGGTATCACGATATAATGGCTACTAAAGGTGATTGCTCTGCTAGTTGTTGTTCAAATAAAAGTACAACTACAAAGGTTGAGAATTCAAATAATCAAAAAAGTAAAAGGAGATTTGGTTGGTTTTTTCGGTCTAAATAGAAGCTTCTGAGAACCTTTAAATTGATTTTACTTATTAAAATTATTTCAATAAGATCATCTTTTTAGTATCAACAAAATTACCTGCCTGGATTTTATAAAAGTAAACTCCCGCTGATATAGGTTGACCTTTATCATTGATAGCATCCCATCTGATAGAATAAAAACCGGCACTCTTAACCTCATTTACTAACATTTTTATTAAATTACCTGAAGTATCGAAAATACTTATACTAACGAGTATTTTTTCAGGTAAATTATATCTTAAGGTTGTTATTGGGTTAAATGGATTTGGATAATTTTGATGCAACAAGTATTGATTTGGCATATTCTCATAACTTGATCTTAGAATAGTATTAATTACATAAATGTAATTTTGAAAATTTAGATTAGCTAAATCATTTGGACCAAGATTTGTAATAGCTCCTAGGTCATCTTCTAAGATAATTCTAATATTCCAATTGCCTTCGGTTGTCGCCATAGGTATTTCTATTGTGCTGGCAATTGAAGAGGACATTTCACCTTCGTCAAAGGATCCTGAACTCTCTAATATTTCTCCGCCATGTGGTGGACCTCCATTGATAATTAATCGTAAAATATAACTGGATAAATAATCTTCACTATCCTCAACAGTTAATACAAAACCAATTCTTATTGATTCTTGACTGGTGTTTACCGTATCACCGTAGATCGAAAAGTTAATCAATGATGGACCAATATATCCTGTAGCACAATCTTCTGGACAATTATTTTCTGTTTCTGGACCACCGCAAATGCCATCTCCACAGCATGGATTCCCAGGTGGTACTTCGTTGCAATCTGGTACGTCTCCTCCACCTGCATTATCAAAATCACCTTTCAGACATCTAGTGAAAAATGGAAATTCGTCTGTAACTACATAATAGTATATACCATTAGGGAACTCTGGAGTTACTCCTATTCTACCATTGCATTGATCTAAGTCTCCATAGCCTTCTTCATATTCGAAATCTTGAGTGAAAGCACCCAATGGAATAGGTATGTTTGGATTTGTTGTTCCTTGACCTGGCCCACCTACTAAGGCTGTTAATGTATCTGGACGACCTTCATCGGGGTTTTCCTTTAGTTTCCAACTAGGCTGCAAGGCTACAAGATCACTTGCAGAATCATTTGGGTCTGAGTATCCATATTTAGCATATACAGGAAACCCATCAGAAGCCCAACCAACTAAAGTCATACCTTGATTATCTCCCAGAAAATCTATTAATAGCTCTGGCATTCCATGGTAATGATATTGGCCGTTAGGCTGCACATGAGCATGATTCATATCATCTCCGAAGTCAAATGTTTCATGCCCAAGAGCTTCTATATTCCAATTTCCTTGACCTTGAGCAAGGCTGCATTCTCCTTGGTCATTACATCTCCCAGCTGTAGCAGGATCAAATTTTACACTATTGATTGCATATGCGATAGCTCCCGCTGGGCCGCCTACGGGTTCACCATTTTCTGAAACTATTGTTGGGCAAAGAGAAAAAACTTCATTTACATTTTGTTCGCTTATAGAATTGGGATTATTTGCATTAGGGAAAGTTCCAACTTCATGGTTCGGGATGCCATTCCCAGAAAGAATTCTATTTACATCGTCAGATGTCCAGTTAAAAATACTGTATGCATTTACCGATTCGTCGTCGTTATAAATTTCTTCGTTAATATCATCTAACACTCCAATTGTAGAATATTCACCGTCTTCACATTGAGCAAATATTGAATTGATGTAAACTGTAATAGAGATTATAAGAACGAACTTCATTTTATATTTTTGGTTGATAATCATAAATATAGGACACACCAACATTGGAAAGGTTAAACTTTTTTTGCCAATAGAACATTGGTCTTTCTGTTTGAGGAATCATAAGAAACCTCTGAATTCAAATTATGACCTTAGTTTGACCCTTAGTGACGGCCAGTA
>JAYNUL010000234.1:0-2640 GCA_038281125.1 Fidelibacterota bacterium
GGGAAAGTATAAATAATAGATATATAAGTATAGAAGAGTATACTCTTAATTAACCTTAGACATACTGATTATATAAAATAACATTGCATTCCAAAAGATATAAAATTAATGGCTAAATCATTTAAACAAATAATTGAATTAATCATAGCCTTTATTTTTTCTTAGTTTTTGATAACTTGTTTTGTTTTGAGATTTTGGTTTATTCTTTTTGATGTGAAGCGAATCTGTTTTAGGTGTTTTCAAACTTGATTCTATTGCATTTACAATATCCTGTTTTTTAAACCCAGAATCGGAATATATCAACCTCCCGTTCCTATCAATTACCACATTGTATGGGACAATGCCATCGCCAAAGTAGTTATATATCTGTCTGCCTTTTGAATCATCCAATATTGGAAAGGTTAGTTGAAACTTTTTAGCCCACTCTTCGCAACTATAAGGCTGATTCCAATCAATACCTGCACCCATGACCTCAACGTCTTTATCTTTGAATTGTTTATATATTTCTTCAATTGTCTGAGCCTCAGACTGACAAGGTTTTCACCAAGTTGCAAAAGAAGAGATGAAAAGTACCTTTTTGTTTTCATCAAAGGAAAATTTCCAATCATCATTCCCATTTCCACAAACATTTCCAACTAGATCATTAATATAATCTCCAACCTCAAAAACTTGCGAATGAGCAAATTGAATTGATAAAAAGTAAATTAGGCGAAATGTATGGGTAGCTTTCACGTTTTATTTTTTGTGTACTTCGGTTACTGCTCTTCCTGATGGATCATTAATATTTTTAAAACTTTTGTCCCACTCGATCGCAATTTCGGAGCTACATGCAATTGATGGTACAGAAGGAACGGTTAATGCAGCATCATCCGATGAAAAATATTTTGAAAATAATGTTCTGTAAAAGTATTCCTCTTTGTTCATAGGGGTATTTATGGGAAATGTACTTTTTGCATCCTGAAATTCTGAATCGGATATATTCTTATTTACAATAGATTTCAATGTATCGATCCAATTATATCCAACACCATCTGAAAATTGCTCCTTTTGTCTATTAATGATTTCTTCAGGTAAATAATCTTGGAAAGCTTTTCGAAGGATTGATTTTTCCATCTTATCTGGACCTATCATTTTATTTTTTGGATCTATACCCATTGCAATATCAATGAATTCCTTATCCAGAAATGGTACCCTAGCCTCGACACCCCATGCTGCCATTGCTTTATTAGCTCTAAGACAGTCATATAGGTGCAATTTTTTGAGCTTCCTAACAGTCTCATTGTGAAATTCTCTTGCGCTTGGTGCTTTATGAAAATACAAATAGCCACCAAAAATCTCATCAGCACCTTCACCAGATAAAACCATTTTAATACCCATTGATTTAATCACTCTTGCCATTAAATACATTGGGGTTGCTGCTCTCACGGTAGTCACGTCGTAAGTCTCTAGGCTATAGATAACATCTTCAATTGCATCAAGCCCTTCCTGGATTGTAAAAATAACCTCATGATGTACGCTATCAATGTGTTGCGAAACCTTTCTAGCTGCTTTTAGATCAGGCGAACCTTTTAAACCAACTGAAAAAGAATGTAACTGCGGCCACCATGCATCTGATGAATCATTTGTTTCAATTCTTTTGTTTGAGTATTTCTTTGTGATAGCAGCAATAATTGATGAATCAAGACCACCAGACAGCAATACTCCATAGGGAACATCTGTCATTAACTGTTGGTGCACCGCTCTCTCTAATGATGTCCTTATTTTATCTACTATTTTATCCTCGTTTTCTAACGAAGAATGAAAACTCCAACTTCTTTCATACCATCTATCTAATTCTCCCTTTTTGCTTGAAAAGTATTTCCCTGGAGGAAATATTTCAATTTTACTGCAAAATCCTTCAAGTGCTTTTAGCTCTGATGCAATATAGAATGTTCCTTTCTTATCCCAGCCCATATACAACGGAACTATGCCTATATGGTCTCTAGCAATAAGGTATTCTTTATTTTTAATATCATAAAGTGCAAAAGCGAAAATACCATTTAGTTTGTTTATAAAATCAAATCCATATTTTTCATAAAGAGCGAGTATTACCTCACAGTCTGATTCCGTTCTAAAATTATAGTTACCTTCAAATTCTTCTTTAAGATTGAGATGATTATAGATTTCTCCATTAACAGCTAGTACAACATCATCATTTTGCCCATAAAGTGGCTGCTTACCAGAAGCAGGGTCTACAATAGCTAATCTCTCATGAGAAAGTATCGCATTATTGTCAGAGTAAATCCCACTCCAGTCAGGGCCCCTATGCCTTAGTTTCTTGGACATTTCTAATAATTGAGGCCTCAGAACAGAGCTGTCTTCCTTGAGATCAAAGGCGCAAGTAATCCCACACATACCGGTTTTCCATTTTCATTTAATACAAAAATCTAATCATCATTCAACGAATAAAACACTTTGCTAAAATAGCCAATAACATTTTAACTAATGGTTAATGATGCGCCATTATCCTTTTGTTTAATATTCAATATATAAGGGGCAGCCCTCTTTGCCCAGCTTTCAGGTTTCTCATATGATTCTGCATTAATATTGCATGATCTTAACATATCTGTATCAATAACTCCTGGGCTAAGTGCAACACTT
>JAYNUL010000235.1:0-2634 GCA_038281125.1 Fidelibacterota bacterium
GGGATCTTCTTGCAATGGACCACCGCCTTCTGGGATTTCCCAGCTGTACCGATCCACAGGAAATCTATACTGACCCACACGCCAGGTCATGCCATCCTGATCAATAGGAATAATACCAATAGCGTAGTTTTTAAAAGACACCTGTCCATAAATTCCGGGGGTATGATTCGGTGTGGATACCTGGTGATGTACTACATTAATCCATGGATTATCATAGACCTCTGTAGAATCATGTATTAACCAATCGCCTCTTCTCATTATATATATATTCTTATTCTTTAAAGAAAGATATAGTAATGTATATAGTCCGTGTATAAGTGGTATAACTTTTAGATTTATTTCATTCTATGAACAAGAGTTTCACTTTATCCACTATGCTTGTTTTCCGATTCCCTTATGTTTAAAGGATTTGGAATTTTGTATTCACAATGTGATTTTGGTTATCAACAACGAAAAGTGAAAAGGATTTTTAGAAGCTCCTGTTATTATCTAAATAATGGATGCGGATAAGTCGAGTGTAAGTAAAAACAACTCTTACAGCTGTTTTTCAATTTTTTGTTCAATTCGAAATTTGGATGAAAAAAGCAAGGATAAGTTTCTAGACGATGTTCAATACTTACTCACATCTATTAACCTAGTTACAAACATCATTGTTGATATTTGTACCAAAGTTAGAGACTATGAAAATTGCGATTGGTTGTGACCATGCTGGTGTTGAAGTAAAAAGTGCCATCATCGAGTTATTAGAAGGAAAAGGACACTCAATGATTGATAAAGGACCTTTCTCTACAGAGAGTGTCGATTATCCAGATTACGGTCACCAAGTAGCTGAGGCAGTAGAATCTAAAGAAGCAGATTTAGGTGTTGTTATCTGTGGATCTGGTAATGGTATCAATATGACTGTCAACAAACACCAAGGTATTCGCGGTGCTCTTTGTTGGTTGCCTGAGATTGCTTCACTTGCCCGTCAACATAATGATGCAAACATCATTGCAATTCCTGCGAGATTTTTATCCCAAGAGGAAATCAATACCATCATCACTGCTTTTTTCGAAGCTGAATTTGAAGGTGGACGTCACGGTCGTCGAGTAAATAAAATCAGCTGCGCTTAATAGATTCTAAAAAATCTAACCTCGCGCTCATTCATTCCTAAATATGATTTAGGATCTTCTTGCCATATACTATTGACGTAGCGGATAGGATAAGAGGATATTTTTCCACTGGGTGGTGGATATTTGGATAGTAATTCAAATAATTCCACTGCTGGGTACTCTTCGATATACATTGGAAAGACATCTGTATTCTTACCCATTGAAGTGAGAATATGATCTTGTAAAGAACCCGGATAGTAATTGTAAAAAAACAAGGTTTGCACAGGAGTATTCACGAACCAAGGAATACTACCATGTATTTCTAATCCAGTGGAAGCAAGGGCCTTAATATTATATTTTTGGGCCAATTCATTGTACAATTCCACCCCCTCATATCCCCGTCGTTCTTTATGATCACTATTCTGAACTTCTAGAGACTCGGTTTGCTTAGTGATACGAAGTACATTAAATCCGGTTTTATTTAAATACTTAGAAATTGAATCATTAAGTCCACATCCTGGATCTTGGAATAATAAAACTGTCGGCCTTTGCGCCCTACCCTGTTGTTCAACGTTATAATTAGGTAGGTTTGTAATGACCGTTTGTTGTGTTGAACAACTTGAAATTAGTAATGAGAATACCAGGAAATATAAAATCCTATTTACAACGCTTATTTTTACATAAGTTATTGTATTACAGTGTTTTATATTTAATAATCTCTGCATTCTTACTCTTAATTATTGTATTCACAAACTACGCCTTTTTTCCGCCATTAGAGGAGTTTATTAAAGGAATCAAGGTAGTAATGATACTGTGGGGTTTAGGTTTACTTATAGGACCTATCCGATTATTAGGATATTACCTAGCCACTTTTATTCTTCCCATCACCTATTTCTCTAAAGCCTTACAGAAGTATGATGAAGGGCGATGGTTTAGAAGTGTCCAATTTCTTCAATCAAAAGACACCATTGAGAATTGGGCTTCAAAAAAAGTATTGGAAGAACTTACGGACGATTTACCGCGCATCGAACAATCTTGGCGATCAAAATTTGCCTTACTACCTATTACGATTATTCTCATACTGAGTATTACATGTATAGCGATATTTAAATCATCAGTATCAAATACAGGTTTAGAAATTACCACAGGTGAATTCACATCACGTTCTGGAATTCAATTTGAAGGATACGACACCATTCACATGAATTATGGTGAAGTGTTTACTATTCCAGAGATTTCCAAAACCATTGTATCTATCAATGGTAAGTCATCGCAAATACCTTCTTTGATATGTACGAGCGACATTGAATTAACATGGTTGCTACAAGGTCGTCTCGTAAAATCATTGTGGATAGCCACAGATTCTATTCCTCGCTTGAATAGCTACACAGCAAGAATTTCTCCGCCGGCGTATTTAGAGGTAGATCAATATATAAGTAGCGACACCTTATTTCTGTACGACGGTAGTGAAGTACTTTTTGAACTCACCGGCTTATTAACAGATAGAATATTTCTTAGTGTTTCACGTGGAACAGTGCAAGCA
>JAYNUL010000236.1:0-2630 GCA_038281125.1 Fidelibacterota bacterium
TTTATTTTAATAATTTTTACTAATTATTTGCTGAGTCAGCAAGTAATGCAGTTTTATGGATTAGGTAAAAGTGATGTCATTTCCTCAATGGCTAAACCAAAAGATGGAGGCTTAATCTTTGCAGGGTCAAGTACCACTTTTAGCAACGGTGGAAGTGATCTATGGGTCATGAAGTCTGATGACAGTTTAAATTTTGAGTGGCAAAGAAATTTCGGCAATGCATCAGATGAGTTTGGCAGGGAAATATTTTTAAATAAAGATGAAATTATTATCATAGGTCAGCGTATCTATAAAAGCTCCAGTGTAATATGGATTCTTGCAATGAATCATAAGGGAGAAAAAATATGGGATAAAATTCATTCCATCAAAAATAATATTATTCTTCATTCAATTGAAAAAATCGACGAATCTGGTTATCTAATTACGGGGGAAGAGGTAACTAAAAACAACAGTTTGCAGGGTTTTATAATGCTTCTTGATGGTCGCGCAGAACTTGTCTGGAAAAAGGTTTATGGAGGAAAATTTGCTGATGGACTGTTACAAACAAAAAAAGTAGAAGATGGATTTATAAGTATTGGATATACTAACTCTTTTAGAGAAAATGGACTTAATGTTCCAGAAGCAACAATTTTCCAGCGAATAAAAAGAATTTTCATTAAGCCAAAGCTTTCCCAAGAAGTTTGGTTTATGCAATTGGATGAAAATGGTAAAAAGGTATTAGAAAAAACCTATGGAGGTGAAAAAGTAGACATTGGAAAATTTATTTTTTCTCCTAGTGATTCAACTCATTTAATAATTGGAGAAACGAAAAGTTTCAAAAAAAGTGAAGGCGATATATGGTTGATAGAGGTTGATGAAAATGGTAATGAAATTTGGAACAAAACATACGGAGGAAAATCTAGTGATAGATTAACTGCATGTGAAAAGATGAACAATGGAAATTATTTACTAGCATTGAAATCAAAAACGGGAGGAATACTTCCTTCAAGGGGTAAAAATTCAAAGACCAGGAATATTTTAATAGATAAAAACGGTGAAGTAGTTTATGATGCATATCCTTCTGATCAGGAAACCCATTTCTCAAATAGCATCTGCATTTTAGGGGAAAAGGTATATAGTGTTGGGTATAAGCTTATCCCATTTGAGGAGCAAAAAGCTCGATTTGAAAGCCTGATTGATTCTGATCAGTTTCCAGAAAAACTAATGGCCTCTGTTTTTGAAATAGATTCATTGGGTGAAAGCATGAATCCTTACGTCTTCAGTTCAGATAGATTTGAATATGGGGTCAAATTATTAGAAACAAGGCAGAATAATTTTACGGCTGTAGCCAATGTTAACACATATAATAATGGTGAAAATGATATTTCATTTTTGCAGGTAAACATTGAGGATGCGACAATTAGATCAAACAGTATTTTAGAAACAGGTAATCAAATTCCTAAAGATTTTGAAGTCACAAGCGATGGCGGTTTATTTGTTATTGGTGAAGTACTATCTACAAAATATGCAGGTATAGATTTGTTTATATATAAATATGATAGAAATCAAAATCGTTTCTGGGGTAATGAATTCGGTGGTTTTGGGAATGACATTGGTTTGGATGCTGTTTTGTCAAACGATGGTGGAATGATAACAGTTGGTAGTACCGATTCGTTTGGGCGTGGTGGAACAGATGGCTGGTTGGTCAAGGTAGATGGTGATGGGAATCTTGTTTGGACGGTGTCTTATGGAGGAAAAAGTCTTGATCAATTCTCATCTATAAGCAAAACTAAGAGCGGTGATTATATTTTATCTGGTAGTACTCTATCACAATCCTCCAATGAGGATATGTGGGTAATGAAAATTGATGAAAATGGAGATGATATTTGGGGAAAAACCTATGGGGGTATTGATGATGATTATGCAGTCTCTATCAAAGAAATACCATCTGGCGAGTTTATATTAGTTGGGCAAACAAGGAGCAGTATTCGAGATAATGGATTAAATATTCTGGTTTCAAAACTCAATTCAACTGGAGAAAAGTTATGGTCCTCAGAAATAAATGGAAAAAGTGATAAAATAGCCAACTCTTTTAGTTTATTAAATGATGAAAAAGATGGATTTATTATCATTGGTCAACTGAGAATGAAAGGCGGGCAATCAAAGATTTTAATGATCAAAATGAATCAACGTGGGAAAATTATTTGGGAAAGAACTTATGGAGGTAATTATATCAGTGAGGGTAGTTCTGTGTTAGATGATGGAACTGGCTTAGTTGTAATGGGGAATCATGATATTGATAGTAATGGAAATTCAGAGATCATATTTTTTAAAACAGACTATGATGGAAAAATTATCAGTGATTAGTTGCTTTCTTTAATCCGTACTCCCCACAAAGCATTTGAAAAGAAAGTAAGCATATACCATTTTTTGAAATGTCATAGAATGATTAAAAAAATTTTGGATTAATGTTTTCCATATTTTTTATTAAATTGGTTTTAAAAATAAAAACACAAGGAACAAAATAATGTTTAAAATAAAAAATAAACTACTCACTAGCATTGCTCCAATTTTTATTCTGTTTATTGGATGTGAGGACAGCACTCCACAGGCAGGAATTTCATACAGAATTGAAGCTACCTCTTTAACAA
>JAYNUL010000237.1:0-2628 GCA_038281125.1 Fidelibacterota bacterium
GATTTTACTACCTGAGGAAGAAACATCTTTCCTTCTCCAAAAAGGTCACCTACTCTGTTCATACCGTCCATTAGTGGACCTTCAATAACTTCTATTGGACTATCGAGCTCAGATCTTGCAACTTCTGTATCTTCCTCAATAAACTTATCAAGTCCCTCAATCAAAGAGTAAGATAATCTTTCCTTAATAGGCAAACTACGCCATTCATCATTGCTCTTTTTCTCTTTTTTTGTCCCACGGTATTTTTCAGCAAGGGCTACTAAATTATCAGTTGCATCCTTACTGCGATCAAATAAAACATCCTCAATGGCGTCTCTCAGTTCAATGTCAATGTCGTCATAAACCGTTAGTTGCCCTGGGTTAACAATGCCCATATCCATGCCACTACTGGTGGCATGGTATAAAAAGCATGAATGCATAGCCTCACGTACGGTGTCGTTACCACGAAAAGAAAAAGAAAGGTTACTAACTCCACCACTGACATGTACTTTTGGCATCAATTCTCTTATTTTTTTAGCTGCATCTATATATGCTTTTCCGTACTGATTATGCTCTTCAATACCAGTTGCAACTGCAAAAATGTTTGGATCAAAAATAATGTCTTCCTCTTTCATCATAACTTTATTTGTAAGGATATGGAAGGCACGTTGACATATTTCAACTTTTCTTTCAAAGGTATCTGCCTGACCATTTTCATCAAAGGCCATGACAATAACAGCAGCACCATATTGTTTAACTAATTTGGCCTGTCTAATAAATTCATCTTCACCCTCTTTTAATGAAATAGAGTTCACAATACCTTTGCCTTGAATATTTTTGAGACCTAATTCAATGACACTCCATTTACTTGAATCAATCATTATGGGGACCTTGCTAATATCTGGTTCAGAGGAGATTAGTCTGAGATAACGAACCATTGCATTTTCACTATCGATTAGCCCTTCATCCAGATTAATATCAATAATCTGAGCTCCGTTTTCTACTTGGTCTCTTGCAACTGATAATGCTTCATCAAACTTGTCTTCTTTAATTAGCCTCTTAAACCGAAGAGAGCCAGTGACGTTTGTTCTTTCTCCAACATTAATGAAATTAGATTCTGGGCGTATAACTAACGGCTCCAGACCACTAAGTTTTGTAAATGCCTCTACATTTGTAATTTTACGGGGCTTTTTACCATTTACATCATTTGCAAATGCATTTATATGATCTGGGGTGGTGCCACAACACCCACCAACTATGTTGACTAAACCTGAGTCAGTGAATTCTGAAAGCTGCTGCGACATGTCTTCCGGTGACTCATCATAGCCACCAAACTCATTAGGCAATCCCGCATTAGGATATACGATTATATTGGTGTCAGCTATTTTAGATAGAGATGCTATGTAAGGTCTCATTTCCTCTGCACCAAGAGCACAATTGAGGCCAACAGCTAATAAATCTACATGAAATATTGAATGCCAAAATGCTTCAACCGTTTGACCAGATAACAATCTCCCGCTGGCATCTGTTATAGTTCCTGAAACAATAACTGGAATTTCTTTACCAGCTTCTTTGAAAAGCGATTGTATTGCAAACAGTGCCGCTTTGCAGTTCAGTGTATCAAAAACAGTCTCAATGAGTAAAATATCTACCTTACCATCCAAAAGGCCCTTTGCCTGCTCCTTGTATGCAATCACTAATTGATCGAAATCAACATTTCTATGACCAGGGTTTGATACGTCAGGGCTCATGGAAGCAGTTTGGTTGGTTGGTCCAATCGCACCACAAACAAATCTTGGCTTATTTGGGTTAGATTTTGTAATTCGATCGCATACATCTCTTGCTATCTTTGCAGATTCCAGGTTTAAGTCATAGGCCAGATGCTCCAATTGATAATCCGCTTGGGAAATTGAATTTGCATTAAAAGTATTTGTCTCTATCAAATCAGCTCCAGCTCGTAAATAGGATTCATGGATTTCTGAAATAATATCTGGCCGAGTTATTGAAAGAATATCATTATTTCCCATTAAATCAATGGGATGTTCTTCAAAATGAGAACCGCGAAAGTCAACCTCTTTCAATCCATAACCTTGCACCATAGTACCCATGGCACCGTCAAGTACAAGAACTCTCTCTTTTAATATATCTTTAATTTTTTGCATAAAAAAAACCGGCGAAAAGTCCGGTTCAAATTATTTTGGAACCCTTTTTAGCGCTTTTATTTAATGTCGCGGCAATATGGTGCAAATCACGACTAACAAAAATTATAAAAAAAAAATCTTTGAACCAACTAGATCATATTTCTAGGTAAAACTAGGACCTGCATTCAAAATGTTTTCATCTCCAAGATCATACATCTTATAATTATCTTGAAACTTTTGAATTAATTCTCTAGCAGATCTATGATATTCTTCAATATCCTTCCAAGCTTTTAGCGGATTGAGCAGATTTGGATCTATATCACCAAGAGTACTGGGAATCTGAAAGCCAAAATACTTATCATTTGCAAATTGACAATCATCAATATGGCCATTCAATATTGAGTTTAATATCTGTCGTGTCAATGGAAGGCTGAATCTACTTGCTCCTGACTGAGCACTGTTGCCAACCCAACCAGTGTTTACAAGATAAACCGGAACATTGAATTTT
>JAYNUL010000238.1:0-2621 GCA_038281125.1 Fidelibacterota bacterium
CTGCGAAAAAAGCAGAAAACAGGGATGCAATAACGATACCAAATGCTGTTTGAATGGTTAATGTACTTTTCATTGAAGCCAGAGTTTTTATATCTTACATATAAGGTATAGATTTTTCACTATAAATTAAGAATATGTTCTGGCTTAGTTGATATCATATCTTTTATAAAACACAAATAGCATCTACCTTTTTCTGGTTAGTGAATACATTAAAATTGATGCAGCTGAAGAGAGGTTAAGGGAGTCTCCCTCCCCAAGCCTTTTTATACTTACACTTTTTTGAATTAAGGACTCTATGTTCTTTGAAATTCCATGGGCTTCGTTCCCTAGCACAAGAACATACCTTTCAGGCAACTTAAAACCCGAAATATCTTCTCCACAAGTTGATCCAGAAACTATTTGATGGGTTTTAATAAAATCATTTAGTCTAATGTTTTGATACAAGTTGAGTCCAAAATGTGACCCCATCCCTGAACGAATTGCTTTTGGGTTGTAAGGATCGACTGACTTAGAAGAAAGGATTATATTTTTAAACCCAAACCATAATGCACTTCTTAGTATTGTTCCCAGGTTTCCGGGATCTCTAATTTTATCCAAATATATCCATTCACGAACTTTAAAATCGATATTAGGACTTGTAGGTATATTACATAGTGCTGCAATACCAGATGGTGTAGACGTTGAAGATATACTTTTAAATTGTGAATCCGTTACTCTTTCTATCATCATGCTGCCTACTTCTAAAAACCCTTGCCAGTTATTTTTATTTTTCTCGTAGAAAGTTTTGGTGCAAAATAGTAAATCAACAACATTATCGCAATTGATTGCTTCTCTAACTAATCTCTTTCCTTCAGCAATAAACTGGTTTTTGACTTTCCTATGCTTTGATTGCTTTAGCAATTTTAATTTTTTTATTAATCGATCATTCATTTAAGAGTTTGAAACTATTTGGCTGCACTAAAATCTGTTAAGGAAAGAGAATCATTCAAAGGATAGATTTAACAACAATTCTAACTTGGTACACGTAGTGATGACGGGTAATTTTAATATAATTTTCTAATATTTTTTTATGAGCCAAGGACTACCAGACCGATCAAATGATTTTTCAGCTTGGTACACTCAAATAGTGAACCGCGCAGGGTTAGCTGATTATGGCCCTGTAAAAGGGACAATGGTTATAAAGCCATATGGATACCAACTATGGGAAAATATAAGAGAAATATTTGATAAAATGATTAAAGACACTGGGCATGTTAATGCTTATTTTCCTTTATTTATCCCTAAATCATTTTTAGCAAAAGAGGCAGAGCATGTTGAAGGATTTGCTAAGGAGTGCGCGGTAGTTACGCATACAAGATTGAAGTCTGATGATTTAAAAGGTGTTGTTGTCGATCCAGAATCCAAACTTGAAGAAGAAATTATTGTCCGCCCCACATCGGAAACAGTTATTTGGTCTATGTATAAGAAATGGATACAATCACATAGAGACTTACCAGTTTTAATTAATCAATGGGCAAATGTAGTTAGGTGGGAGATGAGAACACGGTTGTTTCTGCGAACTAGTGAATTTTTATGGCAGGAGGGTCACACAGCACATTCAACACCAGAAGAAGCAGAGCAGGAAACACTAGATATTTTAGAGCTTTACAGAGAATTAGCTGAAGATTACTTAGCCATTCCAGTTTTCACAGGTTTAAAAACAGATTCGGAAAAGTTTGCAGGTGCTGAAAGAACTTATTGCATAGAAGCTATGATGGGCGATAAAAGGGCTCTTCAGGCAGGCACATCACACAATCTTGGGCAGAACTTTGCAAAGGCATTTGATGTTACATTTCAGACAAAAGATAATAAAGAAGAATTCGTATGGGCTACAAGCTGGGGGATTAGCACCCGCTTAATCGGTGCTGTTATTTTAACCCACGGGGATGACAAAGGGTTGAGGTTACCCCCAAGAATTGCTCCAATTCAATTAGTGATAATACCAATAGCAAAAAATGAAGAAGAAAAGGATTTGAAGAATTATCTTGAACCTATAACAGCAGCGTTGAAAAAATCAAAGATTAGAGTATATGAAGACTGGACTAATAATTCTCCAGGTTTCAAATTTAATGAATGGGAAATGAAAGGAGTTCCGTTAAGAATGGAGGTTGGGCCCAGAGATATTAAAGAGCAAAAAGTTGTTCTGGCTAGAAGAGACGAAAAAGGTAAGCTCTCTATTCCAAAGGATGATGTAATTGACAACGTCCAAAGGCTCTTAGATAATATTCAGTTAAAATTAATAACTCAGGCCCGTGACTTCCGTGATAAAAACACTCATATTGTAAAAGAGTATGACGACTTTAAAAGTATCATTAGCAAGGGAGGATTTGTTCGCTGTGGGTGGGATGGCAATTCAGAAACTGAGGCAAAAATTAAACAAGATACAAAAGCAACTATTAGGTGTATTCCATTTGATGAAGATCCCAAAGAATTAACCTGTGTATTGACAGGTCATAAAGCTAAGCATGAGGTGATTTTTGCTAGAGCATATTAACAGTTTCACCATATGATTGCACAGACACCTGCGATTGTGTTAAAGTCTTTCCCTTATGGAGAAACGTCTATAATTGCACGATGTTTTT
>JAYNUL010000239.1:0-2596 GCA_038281125.1 Fidelibacterota bacterium
CCCCCACTAAACAAGCTATCCAAATGTTTTCATGCACCAAGTCGAAATGTCGCTGGCACTCTTATCGTAAAGTTATTTGCATTCTCGGGAACAAAGAATCTAGTTTCATTTGTAAATAATGAATCTCCACCCAATTTATCTGCTCTAATAGTATCTATATCAAACGTATACATTATAGACTCATTTGCATTTAGAGTACTATCGCCCCAAGTAAAGGGATAAAAGCTAGAAGTCAGAGGATTAATATTATTGGTGCTGCTCCCGCCACCTTGTTTCCAATTAATTGTACCTACCAGATTAATTATGGAAGCACCAAACTGCCATCCTTGGTGAGGTCTTGAAACAACTCCGATATCTAAACCGAATCCTGCTCCACCTAGTCCCTGTCTTATAACGTATTTACCGGAACCATATATTCCTAAATCATCTGTTATTAAATTTGAAGATGAAGATTCCTCATCAACACCAAGGTAAAATAGACCCTGCATATACTTCGCTGTAATACCCCATGACATTGATTTAAATGGTATGCCAAATGAAAATCCGTATTCATTCATACCTAATATCTCATAATTAAATTCTAGATCTAATTCAGCTTTTTGACCATTCCCGTAAAACATAAGTTCTAATAGCCCCATTGGCAGGCGGTAGTTTTGGAGAATGATATTGTTAGCAGTAAATGCTTTATTACCCAAAGATATGTTTAGAAGTGGAATAGGCATGTGCGTATCCATAAAAAATGCCATACCATCAGCATCTTCTAATTGTCTAAAGAGTTCATTTTTCTCTTTAATATCAAGGGTATCTCCACTATAGTTTGCGATATTTTGAATTGAAAAAAAGTTGCCTACAAGTCCAAAATCTAATTGAAATCCCTGGACCATTATAGGTTGATTTTGTTGCAGACCAATTAATCCTGGATTATAACCGACACTAAAGATTCCATTTGCTATTGTTGTGTAAGAACCGGCTAATGCAACCACTCTTGGATCACGCTTGGTTTGAGATTGTACTGAAACGATTATTAAAAGGAATATTAAGAAATATTTCTTCATTTTTTCCCCCAGCTAATCTTAGACCTCAAGAAACCATTACCTGGAGAAGTTGATGAATTTCTAATCTTTATGTAATGGCCATTTATATCACACGCTTCGCCGTTCGATGCGATAATCTTTAGTCTAAGAGAATCCGTATCAGCAATTCCACTTGAAGATAAATTCCAATCAAAAGAACCAGTATTATCAAGGCCACCTGCAATCAGAGTCCAATTTTCTGTCAGAACACAGGAAGCTGGTTTATAAGTATTTGTATCGCCTTCTGTTGAATAATAGAGGTCAACTTTTTCGCTACTCGTTCCATAGGATGCCCAAGTTATTTCATGATTATCACTGGTATTTAGTGTTTGTCCACCATTTGGGTAAGTGATTATAAGTTCATTATTTGCGGAACCAAAAGCTCCGGAGCTACTGAGCGTGAAAGTAATGTAGGAACTTATATCTAAATAATCCTCAGTTGATAAAAAAACGCCTTTGTTTCCTGTCCCTGGAAGATAAAATCTTGGCATAGTATAATGACTACCATAGTCTGTAAGCAAATATATTTTTGATGTGTCAATTGTACTGGAATACACACCAGTACCTGGTAATGCTACCATTCCCTCTGGATAACCAGTGGAATCATTTTCACCATAGTATGATTCAGGATCAGGTAGTAAGAATTTAAAAAGTGTATCAACGTAAGAAAATATAGTATCAATACCAGTACCACTAGATTTCACAATGTAGGGTAAACCATCAATACATTCCGAATGATCGGTCATAATATCATATATATAGATATTGCTATTGCTATCTGGAGATATATCAGAGCAATTACGAACGATATACAAGCTATCTAGGAAGCTGTTTAAAATACCCTGAGCAGCAAGTGTATCTCTAAAAAAATTAATTCGTTCGCGAGAAGTATCGGTAGGAAATTGTGGAAAATTACTCATCAATACTGATACTTCAGCGCCGAAAGGTAATGCATTTGTTATTGTTGAAACTAAACTAGACTCTAAAAGACTGTTTCTAATCTTATATCTGGTATCATGTTCAAACTCCTCAATTTCCGTTGCAGTACCACCCATAAAAGTCATTGGCTCTAACTGAAGTACAAAGGGTATTGTCACTTTGAAACCACCAGCAATAGCAGTTCCAGGGATCAAATCTCCTTTTCCATCTATTTTTACCTCTGGGTTGATAATCATCTGAACTGGGTTAGATGCTAAAAGGTCAATGATTGTTGAACAAGTGTCACAAGGGGGTTGTGTTTTTGAATAAGAAGGAATTGTATCATCTGATGAAGCATAAATCGTAATAGTAGTACCTAATTTATCTAAGGCAATAATTGTCGTTGAAGTATCAGTGTCAAGATCAGTCGCTGGGATTCCTATTGTGTCAATATTTACAGGAACATAAGTAAGTTCACCAAGTGAATTATAACCTTTGAATTCCATCAACATTTCAATCGGTAACCTAATCTGATTCTTAAAAATTATTTCAATCATAGCTTCAGTTGGGACTGCTCCTGTAAATCCAGGAGGGAATTCTTGTTC
>JAYNUL010000240.1:0-1247 GCA_038281125.1 Fidelibacterota bacterium
TTGGGAACCCTGATTATCCAACCCATTCCAAACTATTTTAGTATTTCCTTGATCAAAAGTACCATCAAAAAGTATGCGCACTTTCTTACCCATTAAATCATAGATAGTTAGACTACCTTCTGATTTATTTTTAGTTGAAACAATTAGACTAGTTGAAGGATTAAAGGGATTGGGGAAATTCTTAGAGAGCTCAACTTTAGTTGGTATTGGTTCATATAAATCGAGAAAATTGAGAGAAACTCGCAGCTGGTGAAATGTGATTCCATCGTTTGAAATGTATTCTGCAACAAAAAAATCTGAAGACCAGTCAATAATATCATAGGCTAATTCTTCAAAGCCTAAAAGACCTAGCGGAGTAATAAATCTTCTTAAAAAGGTAATTTGGCCGGTATCCTTGTTAAATCTAAAATAATGGTAGGACCAAGAAAGATCTTCATCATACAAAAAATTACAGGTTGAAGTATATATGAAATAGTCCTCACGGTCTCCTCCTTCACTGATAATTATGGATAGGTTTCGATTATCATAGCTCATGGATGGAGAATCCAAGTTCTCAAGGCCGGTCCAGTTACCTAGAAAGTATTCCTGACTCTGGCTGTAAAGGAGCGAAACTATTGGTATGATGAAAGCTATTAATCTCATACCTGCAATGTAATACTTACTACATACAATTGGATATAAATTAATTTAGTTTTACAAAATATTAACATCGGTTAATATGCAAAATTTTAAATGAAGGTCAGCTTAATCAATTATTTTAAAACTACTTCAATAGCAACATCCTACTGTTATGTACTTTTTGACTTGTTTTTAATTGGCAGATGTATACACCGCTGGTTACTTTTTTCCCACTCTCATCCTTCGAATTCCAGGCTAACTTATAGCTTCCAGGCGACCCTCTACCCGTTTTTAACTTTTTCACAAGGTTACCTCTTATGTCATAAATATGTAGCGAAAATTCACCATATTCATCATAAATCGTTTCATAATTCTCGGGACATTTTGATATGTTTGGAGGAAACTCCATATTTTTGGATGAGCTTGCCAATGCACTTCCAATAAAAGCCAAACTCACTACCAATACAACTAGAGCAACAATACAAACAGTTTTGTAAAAGTTCATTATAATTTAATAATAATATTATATATATTGTATATAATAAATATGAATAAATATACAAGAAATGATTTTGATGAAAATTACCAAAAATCTGACACATTTCAAGAGGCGCTTGTAGGACGCATAG
>JAYNUL010000240.1:1257-2591 GCA_038281125.1 Fidelibacterota bacterium
CCTCTTATATCATAAATATGTAGCGAAAAGTCACCATATTCCTCTAGAGTATACATAATGTCTGTTAAAGGGTTAAATGGGTTAGGATAGTTTTGGAGTATGGTATAGTTTTTTAGTTCATTACTATTATCTAAACCAAGTTGTTGGCAGGTTGTTTGATATGCTCCAATAACTCCAGCGGTATCTGAAGCCACCTGACATATTGAAGTCTCCTGTAAGGAGTAGGTCGAATCATACGAAAAACAGAATGCTGGGTCCTGATTAATGACTCCACCCTCTGTTGAAAAAATAATATTCGAAAATTGAGAAAAATGTTCCTGGCCACCTTCAATATTAGAATAACTTGCCTCTAGGTATGTAACTCCACTTGATTCTGGTGAATAAACTATAGGACCCTCATTCGACCAAAAAATAGAATTTTTTATGGTAACTTCAGAACTATAGAGCGCCATTATAGACCCAAACCCAGAAATATTTCCTGCAAATGTTGTTTGATTCAGCTCTAAAGTAGCCTGATGAGAGACAATCCCTCCGCCATAATCGTACCCATTATTGTGCTCAAATGCGGTCCACTCTATTGACCCTGACCCGTTACTTTGATAGAGACCTGCACCCTCAATAAAGGCCTCATTCCTTCTTAAAATACTATGTTTGACTATAGGCTCAGCATTTTCAAAATAGATTCCTCCACCCCAATAAGCGATGTTATTCTCAATAATGGTTCCATCAATTCTTGGTGAACCATTAGTTACATATAATCCACCACCAAAGCTTGCACCATTATTCCTGATTGTAACGTTTTGAATAATTGCATCAGATCCTGATAAATAAATTCCACCACCAATATCAGCTGAATTGTCTTCAATAATTAAATCTTTAAGAGTTGGAGAGCAATTTAGTATTTCAAGTCCACCTCCGGATGGTTCTGAGCCTCCTCTGAATGATATTCCCCGAATGGTACCATTATTATTTGATGGGCCACTCAGAGTTAGACAGGTCCCTCCTAATGGACCTGAGGTAAAGTATGTTTCCTCCATGTACTGAGAATCATTTAATTCAAAAGCTCTGGACTCTATCACAATATTTTTACCGTCAAAATCAAATGGCTCATAGTAGACCCCTTGCCTAAGGCGTATGGTATCACCATCATCAGAGGATTCTAGAGCTCTTGCAATCGTTTGGAATGGTGTTTCAAGGCCACCATCGTTTGCATTGCTGCCGTTTTGATCTACATACCAGACAGGTCCAACATTTACAGGTCCACAGCCCGCAGGAAAACAACCAATCAAAGCACCATCTTCGCCCCCATCTTCACATGAAGAGTTTTGCCTTAC
>JAYNUL010000241.1:0-2570 GCA_038281125.1 Fidelibacterota bacterium
AGCGCAACCTTGCCAAGGTTGAGGTCGCGAGTTCGAACCTCGTTTCCCGCTCCAGTTTATTTAATCACAGAAATCAAAGTCACATTTAAGACACATAACTAGGTTTAAGTTATGTATGTGTTAGTCTTTATAAATGAAAATTCAGACGCTTAAAATTTATAAATCTTTCGTATATTTAATTGCTCTCAGCCTCATTATTAGTTGCGGTGGAGGAGGCGGTGGAGGAAGTTCTGCTCCTGAGCCAACTGCAAATACAGCACCCACTATTTCAACTTCTGTAACATCATACGGAGTTATTGAAAACTCAACAGCGGTTACCACCATTTCTGCAACTGATGCTCAGGGAGATACTTTAAGCTATTCATTGACCGGGAGCGATGCCGCATCTTTTTCTATTTCAGTTTCAGGAACGATTACTTTTAGTTCAGCGCCTGATTATGAGGTTGCAGGTGATGCTAATGGCGACAACGTTTATGAAATGTCGGTAGTTGTATCAGATGGCAGTCTTTCTGCGTCGCTTGGATTGGTCATAACAGTAAACAATGATACTTCTGATGACGTAGCTCAAGGCCCATTACTACTTGAAACAAAAGTGATTGACGGTTACATCTCTGGCGCCAATGTATTTATTGACTTTAACTGGAACTTATCACAGGACGACGGCGAACCAAGTGCCACCGAGGACTCTACCAATCAAGTCTATAACTTTGAAGAAACAGATTTTGCATCCATCAATAATTTTACCATTGACTGTGCAAAGCTTAGGCCAAGAATTGCAGAAATTCCTGCAGGAGCAGTGGATGCTGATCAAGGTGTAGTAGATTCTCCTTTCAAGTTATATTTTTTCCCTTGGTATGCTGACTCAAGTGCCACCAGTGCCAACGTAACACCTTTAACTTCTCTATTTACCTCATATGTAGCTAATGAATTGGATAACGGACTCAAGGCAAACATTTCTGTTGCTGATGGTTGTGCTGAAGCTGCCAACACCATTGGTCAAAATATAGAAGGTTTGGTAGGTCAGGTCATGACAAGTTTGGCTGCGTTTGGCATTGATCCAAATAAGTTTTACGATGACTTTATCGCTAGTAACGATGAGGAGCTTCAATCATTTGGTGAGACGGTTGCAAGCTATCTCAAACTTACTTACGGAGTTTCATTGTTACTCGAGCAAGAGTATGGGGTAAACATGAGAACCTCAATTGATCAGATGCTAATTGAGAATCTATTAAGAGGAGACATCCCTGATGTTTTTGAGTTTGCACTCTTTAGTGAAACCCCTGAAACAGAGCTTGGGGATGGTTGGACTGAGTCAACACTCTATGCAGTTTATGAAATATACGGAAATGCAGCAGGCGAGCTTTTAACTGCAAGCGACGGCTCAGGAACTGTCTATGAAGCCACCCTTGAAAACCTAAGACAATACACAGACTTTGTTGCAAGAGAAAGACAGTTCTATCAATCACTGCAACAGCCTTTATTCGATTCTGTCGATGTTCTGCTGGAATCTGGGAACTCTAGGGGCACGGCCTATCGCTTTATTGATATGGGAACCTTTGAACAGGGGGACTGTCTTGCCCGATACAGAGAGGCAGATAATCCAAACGATGACTTGCCAAAGAAAGTTGAAATGACGAGTTGCCTTGGGGGTGAAAATGGCTTGCCTTATGTTCGAATTGAAATTACTGACATGGAAAATCCGGAACTAGCTAACTTAGATGCCATATTTAGAGATCGAGTTACTCAGGATATAAGAGATATTTATAACAAAATTGATGGGCTCGCTGAAACAGTTGATACTCTTGAGAACAATAGAGGTATGCTATCAAACGGAGACTATCAAGAATTATTCCTTGATGGTTACACCTATAGAGAGACCAACAACAACGGAACCTTTGAACTAAGTTGCACAAATACCACCAACAATAATACGTTTACTGGAACCCAAGCCTACAATGCCTGTTTAAATCTAACTGATCCAAGTCCTACCAGCACTTCAATTACTATTGAGGTGAGTGTTGCTGCTAACCAAAGTGGATCAGGAAATGTCTATGTCATCGATGGCGAGCAAAGGAAATCCATTACGCTAATACACGGAAATACATATACTTTTAATCACTCATCAAGTCATCCACTTAAGTTTTCAACTACCGATGATGGCACTCATGCAGGTGGGGCTGAGTATACCAATGGAGTAGATACATCCAGTAGTGGAGTTACTATTATTACAGTAACAGCTGATATGCCATCAACTCTTTACTATTACTGTGAAATTCATTCGGGGATGGGTGGAACTGCTACAATTAGTGCTTCCTAAAGGAGAATAAAAGATGAAAAATATTTTTTTGCTGGCTTTGTTGATTAGTTTAGATGCCTTTGCCCATTCAGCTCAAAATAAGGATATGGAGGGAGTATGGTTCTTAGTCGAATCAAAATGGAACACTGAATTGATGCAGCTTTGTAAGCCTGAGATGACAAAAATTTATTCCCAAGGAGTAGTTTTATATACCTGGTATGAAGCATCTGAATCAAATGCATGTGATAAGCTTTCCATTGGGCAGGGGACCTAT
>JAYNUL010000242.1:0-2528 GCA_038281125.1 Fidelibacterota bacterium
TTACTTATTCCAACTTTTTTATCATCAGGTTTTGATTAGAATTCTTGTATCTATATCCTGATCTTTCTAAAATTTTTTTTAAAACTAAATTCTTTTTTTGCACCTTAGCAGTAATTGATTCTATTTTTGAATCAATTATATAACTTTCAGTTTCTTTTAGAAGTCTTAATCCCAGTCCCTTTTTTCTATATTTAAAATCAACAAATAGATGGAGGAGCTCAGCACTTTTCTTGTTAGTTTTAAGACTAACATGTCCTATAACCCATTCATTATGCTTTAATACAATTGTAGTAGTATTTATATTGTTTTTCAGATAATGCAGTTGAACCCATTTTTTAAATTTGAATGGGTATTTTGACTCCGGTGAAAAAAAATTTAATGTTTTGGGATCAACAAGCCAATTCTTTAGAACTGATTCCATAATTCTTCTGTCTTCTTTTCGTGAATATGAGATTTCTTCTAGAGTATATTCTATGGCTGTCATACTAAAATTTATCAATAATAAGATCTATAAATAAATATTCAAGAAGTAACAGTTTTGAGAAAACTAAGCCCAATAAATACATTTTCTGAGGGGGATAAAGTCCAAGGGTTTTATCTTTGTGTTGAAAAGCATTTAAAATATAAACGTAATAAGGATGTGTACATTGATCTAGAACTGCGTGACATTACCGGATTTATTACTGCAAAAATATGGGACAATGTGTCTATTTTAAATAAAAAGTTTAGATCAGGCAATGCAGTGGCAGTATCTGGAGTCGTTGAAATATTTTTAGATCAACCCCAGCTAATAATTAAGAAAATCAATAAGGCAACAGTTCAGCACTATGGCAGGTATGGTTTTGATCCCTCCTTAGTGGTTCCTAGTTCTAAAAAGAATCAAAAAAAAATGTGGAATGATTTAGAAAGAATCATAGATAAAATAAAAAATAAACATATACAAAAATTGGTGAAGTCTATTTACAAATCAAATATTAAGAGGTTAACAGTACTGCCTGGTTCAGTAAATCTACAATACAACTACAGATCAGGGTTTTTAGAGCATACATTATCTATGTCTCAAGTTGCAAAAAAAGTATGCCCATTTTATAAAGTAGATTGTGATCTGGTCCTTGCAGGAATTCTTTTGCACGGAGTAGGGAAACTTAATGAGATAAACTCTGATTATGAGGCAGATTTCACAGTTGATGGACACTTACTGGGTACTGGTGCCTTGAGCAGAGACATTGTAAATGAAGCAATCTTTAAAATAAATGATTTCCCAAGATCACTTTCAAGAATGATTGAGCATATGATAATTAATTGCGATTTTGATTACAGGCTTGAATCCAAAATGATGCCTTCTTTTCCTGAAGCATTAATAGCGAAACAGATTATACTACTTGATTCAAAAATGAATATAATGGATTCGGTTTTATCTGAGGATAAGGAAGTGAGTAGATTTACTAGTAGGCATAACTTTTTTGGAGTTCCTATTTTAAAGAAAAATGACTCTAAATAATCTTGTAAAAGCTGCAATATTCTCATCAACTGCAATTGGATTGGGATTTGTTTTTATGTTCATTCCAAATTTAGAGTTCATATCTGTGACTGTCTTTTTATCTGGTCTTACCTTGGGTGGATATATTGGAGCAATTGTTGGTGGAACTTCAATGTTAGTTTATTCTGGATTAAATCCACTCGGATCTGGATTAATTCATTTGCCTCTTTTCATTAGTCAAATCGTAGCCATGAGTATTATTGGCACTTTAGGTGGTTTTGGAAGGATCATTTTGTTCAATCTGAAAAGAAAAGCTCTAGTGCCAATTTCAGGAATGTTTGGTTTTTTTTGTGCTCTTTGGTATGATGGGATTACTACTATATCCTACCCTATAAGTGCTGGATTTAGTTTTGATGAAGCTTTAGCATATTCTATTTCTGGTATACTATTTACTCTAATGCACCTTTTTTCCAATACTCTTATTTTCACAGTTGTAGTACCTGGATACATCTACCGAATTATTGACTAAAATGAGAATATTTTTGTCTACACTTTCCCTTTCAACTTTATTTTCCAAAAATATTGAAGCATTGCCATTTGATTGGGGTGGACAGTTTGGATATGTTAATAATCATGGAGCTATCCTATGGAATACAGATTGGCGTTCCAATCAATTACTTTTTGATGGAACATGGGCTATTTACCCAACCATGTTTGGTTCTGAAATAGAGGAAGGCTTTAACTTAGATCATTCATCGCAAATAAAAGATTTAGAAACAACTGGGATAAAGTCAAATTTCAAATACGATCAGGGAGATTATTTACTAGATAGATTTGATTTTACATTATCATATGGTTTAAAAAATAGACAAGCAAAGATCCATGGCTTCAAGAGAACTTATGCAGGAAGTATTAATCAATATTCAAATGGCACATTACAACCACAGCAACAATCATACATATTTGAATATCAGTCAATAAAAGATAAAGACCATAGTGGTTATTCTTTAGGCCATTTCAACACTTTCTCAGGATTTCCTGATTCATT
>JAYNUL010000243.1:0-2518 GCA_038281125.1 Fidelibacterota bacterium
AAAAAAGTTGCTGAATTTTTAGAAAAAAATGAAAAAGTAGATAGAGTAATATATCCAAGCTTAATGGAAGAAAAATATTTTAACAGAGCGAAGAAATATTTGGAAAAGGGTTTTGGAGCCTTGCTAGGTTTTGAACTTAAGAATGGAGTTGATGCTGGAAAAAAATTCATAGATAATTTGAAACTTTTCTATCATGTTGCAAATATTGGTGATGCTAGATCTCTTGCAATTCATCCATCTTCAACAACACACTCACAGCTGTCTGAGAAAGAACAACTATCATCGGGTGTAACTCCTGGTTATGTTAGACTATCGATTGGAATTGAACATATTGATGATATCTTAGAAGATCTAGACCAAGCTTTAAGTAATTCTTAATGAAACATTTTTATTCTAGAGGCTTTCCCTTTCACAGAGGAAGAAGACTTAGGAATAATAAAAATATATCTCACCTAATCACTGAAACAAATCTGTCAGTAAATGATTTAGTTATGCCTTATTTTCTTAGAGAAGAAGATGATGATCAAGTAGCAATAAAAAATATGCCAGGGATAAAAAGATTTAGCACTAATGAGCTCATTAATGAATTAAAAATAATTGAAGATCTGGGAATTAAAACAATTGCAATTTTTCCCAGGGTTGATGAAAAAAAAAAAGATGAACACGGCTCTGAAAGTCTTAATGAAGATAATTTAGTTTGCAGATCATTAAGAGAAATTAAAAATAAATGTCCTAATATTTCTGTAATTTGTGATTTAGCATTAGATGCATACACTACAAATGGTCACGATGGAATAATGGATAGAAACGAACAAATTAATAATGATGAAACAATTGAAATTTTATCAAAAATGGCTCTACTTTTTTCGGCAAATGGGTGCGAAATAGTTGCTCCCAGTGATATGATGGATGGAAGAATAAAAATAATAAGAGAAACATTAGAAAAAGAAAAATTCAAAGATACTATTATTTTGTCTTACAGCTCTAAATTTTCTTCCAATTTTTATTCTCCTTTCAGGGATGCACTTGGTAGTAAAAAAAATTTAGCCAATTCCTCTAAAAGTAGTTATCAAATTAATTTTAAAAATAAAAGGGAAGCAATTAAAGAGTCATTAGAAGATCAACATGAAGGAGCTGATATTCTTATGGTTAAACCAGCAATGTACTATCTAGATATTATTAACGAATTAAAAAAAAATACCTTTTGTCCAATTGCTGCGTATCAAGTGAGTGGAGAATATTCAATGATTAAACATTTATCTGACAAACAAATATTTCATTATAAAGATGTTGTCCTTGAAAGTCTCTATTGTATTAAAAGAGCTGGTGCCGACATAATTTTTTCATATTTTGCTAAAGAAGTTGCGGAATGGTTAAAATAATAAAATCATAATGAACTTGATTTTTGAAAATTATAGGATTAAAAAAAGATAATGTTACACAAATAAGGAGAATAAAATGTCAAGAACACATCCAGGTAGATTTCACATAGCGATTCCGGGACCAACCAATATACCGGAGAGGATATTAAATGCTATGCACATTTCATCAGAAGATCAAAGAAACCCAGAAATCCCAAATCTCACAATACCACTATATAAAGATGTAAAAAAGGTCTTTAAATCTGAAAAAGGTACAGTTTTTCTTTTTCCTGGATCGGGAACAGGTGCATGGGAGTCTGCAATTATTAATACAATGTCTCCAGGTGAAAAAGTATTAATCTATAGATATGGACAATTTAGCCACTTGTGGGCAGATATGTTTAAGAGACTTGGCTTAGATACCGAGCTAGTTGAGAGAGAATGGGGAACAGGAACACCTCCTGAAGAAGTGGAAAAAACTCTTAAAGCAGATACAGAGCATAAAATTAAAGTCGTATGTGTAACGCAAAACGAAACCGCAACTGGAGTAACATCACATGTAGAAGATATACGAAAAGCAATGGATGCCGCTAATCATCCAGCTCTTTTGTTTGTTGATGGAGTCAGCTCAATAGCTTCAATTGATTTTAGAATGGATGAATGGAAAGTTGATTGTGCTATCTCAGGTTCACAAAAAGGTTTCATGTTACCTTCAGGGATGGCAATTATGTGTGTTAGTGAAAAAGCACTTGAGGCACATAAAACGGCTCAGCTGAAGAGATGCTATTATTCTTGGGAGGACCAAATAGCTACTAACAAAGACGGTTATTTCCCATACACACCGCAGATCCCTATGCTTAGAGCATTACAGGAATCTTGTAATATGATTTTTGAAGAAGGTCTTGAAAATGTATTCAAAAGACATCACAGAATTGCTGAGGGCGTTAGAAAGGCAATTTTGGAAGGTTGGGAACTAAAGTTATGTGCCAAAGATCCATACTGGTATTCTGATACTGTTTCAGCGATAGTTGTGCCTGAGGGCAAAGATGCTAAAGAAGTTCTTGCAACAGCTTTTAAAAAATATCACCTCTCTCTTGGTGCTGGATTAACTGAAGTTGCTGGTAAAGTTTTTAGAATAGGCCATTTAGGTGATCTCA
>JAYNUL010000244.1:0-2514 GCA_038281125.1 Fidelibacterota bacterium
GAACAACTGGAAAGTTACATTCAGGTAAAATTTTAACTGCAGTATGAGCTTTTGAGGTAGTTGCTCCACCAATAAGAAGAGGAATTTTAATATTCTGCTTTTTTAATTCTTTAGCTAGATAAACCATTTCATCTAAAGATGGAGTAATCAAACCTGAAAGCCCTATAATATCTACATTGTTTTTTAATGCTGAATCAATAATTTTTTCAGGTGGAACCATAACACCTAAGTCAATGATTTCAAAATTATTACATCCTAACACAACACTTACTATATTCTTTCCTATATCATGTACATCACCTTTTACAGTAGCCATTAGTATTTTTCCTGCTGAGGAACTCTTAGAATCTGATTTTTCAGCTTCAATATATGGAAGTAAATATGCAACTGCTTTTTTCATAACCCTAGCCGATTTTACAACCTGAGGTAAAAACATTTTGCCTTCACCAAATAAATCACCAACTATATTCATTCCATTCATAAGATAAATTTCAATTACCTCTAATGGTTTTTCAACTAAATTTCTAGCTTCTTCAACATCTTCATCTATATATTTATCTATGCCTTTAATTAATGAGTGATTAATTCTTTCTTGTAGATCAAAACTTCTCCATTCTACTATTTTTTCTTCTTTATTATCTTTTTTAGAAACTGTTTCTGCAAAATCTAATAATCTTTCTGTTGCATCATCTCTTCTATTTAAAAGAACATCCTCAACATATTCTAACAGATCTTTTGGAATATTATCATAAATCTCCAGCATTGTTGGATTAACAATACCCATATTCATTCCATGTTTAATTCCATGATATAAAAATGATGAGTGCATCGCTTCACGAACAGTATTATTTCCTCTGAAGGAAAATGAAACATTACTAACTCCTCCACTTACGCTTGCATGAGGCAGGTTTTTTCTAATCCATTTTGTAGCATTAAAAAAATCTAGTGCATTATTCTTATGCTCTTCCATTCCAGTAGCCACAGGAAATATATTAGGGTCAAAAATTATGTCTTCAGGCGGAAATCTAACTTTATTCACTAAAATATTATATGATCTCTCACATATTTCAATTCTTCTTTCAAGGTTGTCAGCTTGACCTTTTTCATCAAAAGCCATGACAATAACAGCAGCACCATATCTACGAATTAATTTAGCTTGATTTACAAATAATTCTTCTCCTTCTTTAAGACTTATTGAATTTACAATACTTTTCCCCTGTACAACCTTTAAACCTGCCTCAATAATTTCCCATTTTGAACTATCAATCATTATGGGAATTCTAGAAATATCTGGCTCAGATGCTATCAGATTTAAAAAAGTAGTCATTGCCTCAATTCCATCAATTAATCCTTCGTCCATGTTAACATCCAAAATTTGAGCACCACCCTCAACTTGATCTCTAGCAACTTCTAAAGCTTCAGAATAATTCTTGTTCTCAATCAGTCTAAGGAATTTCTTTGATCCCGTAACATTAGTTCTTTCTCCAACATTAATAAAATTAGAGCTATCTGTAATATTTAGAACTTCAAGACCAGATAATATCATAAAATTCTTGGTTTATATTTTTTAACTAAATCAACTATAATTTTTAAATGATCTGGTGTTGTTCCACAACAACCCCCAATAATATTGACACATTTTTCTTCTAAGAACTTTTGAATTTGATTACCCATTTCTTCAGGTGATTGGTCATACTCACCAAATGCATTTGGAAGTCCAGCATTAGGATGAGCTGAGGTATAAAATTTTGAAATTCTACTAATTCTTTTTGAATACGGCAACAATAAATCAGCCCCTAGCGCACAGTTAAACCCAACACTTAATAATGGAAAATGAGAAATAGATGCTTCAAAAGCTTCAGCAGTTTGACCAGATAAAGTTCTACCACTTGCGTCTGTAATTGTTCCGCTAACCATTACTGGTAATTCATATCCTATTTCTTCAAAAATTGATGAGATGGCAAAAAGGGCAGCTTTTGCATTGAGAGTATCAAAAACTGTCTCAACAAGCAGAATATCCACTCCACCATCAATCAAAGCTCTAATTTGCTCAGAATAAGATTCAACCAACTCATCGAATGTCACAGCTCTAAATCCAGGATCATTAACATCTGGTGATAAAGAAGCAGTTTTGTTGGTGGGGCCAATAGAGCCTGCAACAAACCTTGGTTTTTTTGGATTTAATTCTGTAAATTTTTTTGATACACTTGATGCAATTTTAGCAGATTCATAATTTAATTCATATACTATATCTTCCATATAATAATCTGCCATTGCAATTGAAGTTGAAGAGAAAGTGTTAGTTTCAATAATATCAACTCCAACATTCAAATAAGATTGATGAATATCATAGATGGCTTTGGACTGAGTCAATGAAAGTAGGTCATTGTTTCCTTGTAGCGGGTGACCATAATCTTTGAATCTCTCTCCTCTGTAGTCCTCCTCAGAAAATTTATATCTCTGTATCATAGTCCCCATAGCTCCATCAAGAACTAAAATTCTTTTTTTTAAAAT
>JAYNUL010000245.1:0-2497 GCA_038281125.1 Fidelibacterota bacterium
AAATTTCCACACTTGATGGCTACAGGCTACAGCTTTACGAATCATCTAGTGCCGAACAGGCAAATAAAAAAATGAATAAATACAGTCTTTCTCTTAAAGATTCTCTTTATCTGGTTTTTGATGCACCATTATATAAAATACGCTATGGCAACTATGTAACAAAAAATGAAGCAGAGATAGAAAAAAACAATCTTAAAAAGAAAGGCTATAAAACAGCTTGGGTAGTCAAAAGTCGAATTGAACAGATAAATTTAGAAAACAATGAAAAATAAAGTTTTAGTATAGCATAATTATGGCAGGACACAGCAAATGGGCAAATATTCGTCACAGGAAGGGGGCGCAAGATAAAAAGCGTGCCAAGATTTTTACAAAATTAATTAAAGAAATTACCATAGCATCTCGTATTGGAGGTGGAGATGTCTCTTCCAATCCTAGACTAAGGAAGGCAGTTTCTAATGCAAAGTCCAGCAATTTACCATCAGATAAAATTGAACGTGCAATAAAGAAAGGTACTGGAGAGTTAGAGGGAGTTATCTATGAGGAAATGACTTATGAAGGGTATGGGCCCGGTGGTGTTGCCATCCTTTTAAATATTATCACTGATAATAAAAATAGAACAGTTTCGGAAATAAGACACACATTCTCGAAGTTTGATGGCAATTTAGGGGAAAATGGAAGTGTTTCTTGGATGTTTGATAAAACTGGGCAAATAATTATGGAATCAAAATCAGGAAGTGAAGATACTGTTTTTGAGGATGCGATAGATGCTGGCGCTGACGACTTTTATGCAGAAAATAACTTTTATTTGGTTTCAACCAGCGTTGATCAATTAATGGTAATTAGAGATAGGCTTGACAACGCTGGCTATGTTATAAAATCAGCAGAAATTGAAATGGTCCCCAAAACAAATCAAAAATTAGATGATTTGAAAGCAAAAAAATTTTTACAACTTTTGGATGCGCTTGAGGATAATGATGACGTAAATAAGGTTTATACCAATTATAAATTTGATTAATATACCTAAAATAAAAGGCTTTAAATGAGGATCCTTGGTGTAGATCCTGGAATTAGCATTACTGGTTTTAGTATAATTGATTCCAAAAAGAATAGAACTTCTTTATTAGCTTATGGTACCATCAGACCAAAGCCAAAGGATAGTTTACCAAAAAGATTAAATTATCTTTTTGAGGAGGTGAATAAAATTTTGGATCAATTTTTGCCAGATGTGTTAGCTATAGAGGATGCCTTTTATAGCAATAATGTAAAGTCCGCAATGATATTAGGGCAAGCAAGGGGTTCCATAATCTTAGCTGCATCTCAGGCTGACATACTAATTTATGAATTTGCACCAAGGAAGGTTAAAATGTCTGTATGCGGAAATGGTGCAGCATCAAAAGAACAGGTATCATATATGGTTACAAAAATATTAAAATTAGAAAAAGCACCTAAGCCATATGACGTCTCTGATGCAATGGCCGTTGGCTTGTGTTTCATTAACCAAAGTAGAATTTTATGATTGATCAGTTAAATGGAATTTTATTAAATAAAAAAGATTCATATGCCATAATAATGGTAGGAGGTCTGGGACTTAAGGTAAACATGTCAGTTTATGGACTTCAAACATTACCAAATGAAGGTGGGAAAGTACAAATCAGCACCTATTTGCACGTTAGGGAAGATATTTTAGATCTTTATGGGTTTTCTGATGTGATTGAAAGAAATACATTCCATTTACTGACATCAATTAGTGGAATTGGACCAAAGCTTGCATTGACAATTTTATCTGGTATCCAACCAAGCAAGCTAAAAAATAGAGTAGTTAATGGAGATGTAGCAGCACTGACAAGTGTACAGGGTGTTGGGAATAAGACGGCAAAAAGAATTATTATTGAATTAAAAGAAAAATTCACAAAATCTGATGATAGTTCTATTGGAATTAATGACTTAGATATTTCTGATGTAAAAATATTCAAAGATGCAGTTAATGCCTTAGAATCATTGGGCTACAAAAAAACACATGCAATAAATGCTTGTAAAAAACTTCAACAAAATGATGAACTAAATGGAGAATTGGAGTCTGTGATCAAAAAAGCATTGAAACTATTGATGTCTTGATGAGGTTCTCCAGTAATATTCAAAATTTAGGCACTGAAACTGCATTTAAGGTATCTATGGAAGCTAATTCCTTATTGAAAAGTGGGAAAAAAATATATCCGTTTCATCTTGGAGATATTAATATAGAGACACCTAAAATAATTCGCGATGCCACTACTAAGTATATGAATGATAATAAAAATGGGTACTGTCCATCAGAAGGCGTTATGGAGCTAAGAGAAGTCCTTTCCAATGATATAGGAGAAAAGAGATCAATTAAATATGATCCAGAAAATGTAATAGTACAGCCAGGTGGTAAACCTACTATATGGAAATTTCTAGCTAGCATAATGGAAAGAGGAGACGAGGTTCTTTATCCAAATCCAGGATATCCTATTTATGA
>JAYNUL010000246.1:0-2483 GCA_038281125.1 Fidelibacterota bacterium
TTCACTCCGTTGATTGGAATTAGTACTTCATTTAAAAACGGTGTGTCTACAAATATAAGAAGTAATGTAACTCACACTTTAGACGAAGTTGCAACTGGACTAACATATATTTCTGATAATAGTATTCTTGCGACAATTACATATAATTTTTCAAAAGGCATTCGATTTGAGCTTCCGTTTACAGACAGGAATATTAATTTGAGAAATAATATGAATATTTCCTTAAACTTTGACTTTTCCAATAAGAAGGAAGAAGGTTCAAAAGATAAAATTAATTTTGTTGAACAAAACTTTTCAAATACAAGAAAGAGCATACTAAGAATTACGTATACATTAACAGATGATGTTACGGGTAGCTTGTTCTATGAGTACAGAGAAAATGATACAAGGTTAACTGGTAGAAGAATTGATAGAGACTTTGGTATTAACTTAAACGTAGCTATAAGAGGATAATGAAAAAGTATATCATAATTATTTTATTTATACTTGCTTGTTCTTCAAGTGAAGTTGAGAAAAATATTCCAGAATTTGATGGGAATATTGCATATCAATACATTATAGAGCAATGTGATTTTGGGCCAAGAAATCCGGGATCAATTGGACATCAGCAGTTTGCTAACTTTTTAGAGAGTTATTTGTTAAAAAATTCAGACAAAGTTATCATTCAAGATTTTAATTATCTTGAACACATAACAGGAGAAGATAGAGTAGGTAAAAATCTTGTAGCTCAATTCAATTTAGAAGCTGAAGAAAGGTTATTAATTGGAGCTCACTGGGATACTAGAGCTGTTGCAGATGAAGACCCTAATCCAGATAATAGATCTATTCCTATTTTAGGTGCAAATGATGGTGCAAGTGGAACAGCTGTTTTAATGGAGCTTGCAAAAATATTTTCAAATAATCCTCCTCCAATTGGAATAGATTTAGTGTTTTTTGATGCAGAAGATGTTGGTATTTCAGGACAACCAACCACCTATGCAATGGGATCTGAGTATTTTTCTAAAAATTTACCAATTCAAAAGCCAAATTCTGCAATTATAGTTGATATGGTTGGTGATAAATATCTTAATATACCAATTGAAAGATATTCTTTTTCGGTGAATCCTGATATGGTAAAAGAAATTTGGAGCTTAGCTAATGAACTTGGACTCAATGCTTTTGAATACAAAGTTGGTTATGATATATATGATGATCACGTTCCATTATGGGAAAATGCTAAGATTCCAGCAATAGATATTATTGATTTTGATTATCCAAATTTATTTTATAATTATTGGCATACACAAAAAGATATACCAGAAAATTGCTCGCCACAAAGCTTGCAACAAGTTGGAACTTTATTATTAAATTACATCTATGATTAAGTCACTATATAAATATTTATTTCTAATTATTTTTATTCTTGCGTGTTCAGGCGGAGGTAATTCGCCAACAGATTCAGGAGATAATAATGGTGGAGGAGATAATACAAATCCATATGAGTTTCCAAATGCAGTAGACTATGGTTTATCCAATCAAGTAGAAATAGTAACTTGGAACATTAGACAGTTCCCGCAACATTCTTCAACAAAAGATTATGTAAAAAACTTATTAGAAAAATGGAATGCAGATATATATTTTTTCCAAGAAATTAGATCTGAATCAGAACTTATTAGCATGGTTGATGCTATGCCTAATTATTCGTATATAGTAGATGATGAGTCTGGAAATTTGGGTTTTGCACTTGTTTATAAAAACCAGTATGTAACTTTTAATTCAAAAAATGAATTGTGGGCTGATACTGCTAATAATGATGATGGTGATTCAGACTATTATAATAATGCAGCTTATCAATTTGCGGATCGACCTCCTATGGAAAATTATCTTACATGGTCTGATGGTACTAAAACATTAAACCTGTATTTGATTGGAATTCATTATAAATGCTGTGGAGACGATTCATATAATGCAAACGATACAGGAGATGAAACTACTAGAAGACACCACGCCAGCCTTTTACTTACTGAATATATCTTAAATAATAGATCAAGTGACAACGTTGTTGTTTTAGGAGATTTTAACAATGTTGGTTCACAATCAATATCAAATCCAACTCTAAGTCCATTCACAGATCAAGATAATTTTGATTCAGCTTCATCGTTTAAATTAACCGATTTAAGTATTTTGCAAGGCCCTGCAGGTGGATATTCTTGGCAAGGTTGGTCAAGTTCCTATTCAGCATCACATCTTGATCATATTATTATCAATCAATCAATGTTTACAATGGATGCCACATCAACTTCAAATGTAATTTCTGTTCCTGCTGAAGCTGGTATTTCTAATAACAATGTAGATGGCAAAATATCTGACCATCAGCCAGTAATGTACAGATTTTATCCTTGAATCTTTTAATCAAAATTTTTTTTATAACCCCCATTTTTTATAGTGTTACTTTTGCACAAGATTTCTCAAAAATAGATAAGGATTTAAGTGATCTTAACTTT
>JAYNUL010000247.1:0-2473 GCA_038281125.1 Fidelibacterota bacterium
TATACATTCATAAATTCCTTTTTTATTTTTAACATTACGTCTTCAGGTGATTTTGCTTTAATGATTGGATTTATGCCCCATGTTTTATAGCCAACAACTGGTTTTTTTAATTGAAAAGCATATGCTATCTCACTCAGCGTGCCATAATTCCCAGAAATAGCTAATGCAACATCACAGTTATATGCTAAAATAGCGTTTCGAGCTATTCCAATATCTGTTAAAATAGGAATCGAAATAAATTTATTAGCCTCTTCAAGGTTTCGACCTTTCAAAATTCCTACAGCTAAACCATTTCCCTTTTTTGCACCTTTTGATATTGCCTCCATTACACCCCTGCCTCCTCCACAAAAGATAGTATATCCTTCTTTAGCGAGCATATCTCCCAAAAGTACTGTTTCATCGTAAATGTCTTGAGTGATTTCGCGACCACCAAAAACAGAGATACGCATAAGATTACTCATTAAGGTTCTAATCTAGACATTGTTCTAGGAAATGGAATGGTCTCACGAATGTGTTTAGTTCCACATATCCATGCTACAGTTCTTTCCAGACCCAACCCAAAACCTGAATGTGGTACTGAACCAAATTTTCTAAGATCAAGGTACCACTTGAATGGCTCCAAGGGAAGGTCATGATGCCGAATGGTATCAATTAAAATATCTAAATCATCCTCTCTTTGACCCCCGCCAATAATTTCACCATAACCCTCTGGAGCTATCATATCAACACCAAGTGCCAGATCAGAATTGTCTGAGTCACGCTTCATGTAAAATGCTTTGATATTCGCAGGCCAACGGTGAATCAATATCGGTTTATCAAATTGCTCTGAGAGTATAGTTTCATCTTGTGCCCCGAAATCACTACCGTAAGTGAATTCAAGACCATTGTCTTTTAGTAAATTTACTGCTTCATCATATGTTATTCTTGGAAACGGAGGAACAATTGATTCAAGTTTTGTAGTATCCCTTTCTAACAACATCAGCTCATTAGCGCATGTTTCCAAAACCCTTTGAATGATAAAACCAACTAATTGCTCAGCCCAAGTCATATTTTCATCAAGATCAACATAGGCCATTTCTGGTTCCACCATCCAAAACTCTGTCAAGTGTCGACGTGTCTTAGACTTTTCAGCACGAAAAGTAGGACCAAAACAATATGTTTTACCAAATGCAGTCGCGCCTGCCTCTTGATACAACTGACCACTTTGTGTTAGATAGGCAGATCTTTCAAAGTAATCTACCTCAAATAAAGTCGTTGTACCCTCAACGGCATTTGAGGTAAAAATAGGCGAATCAATTAGAGTAAAACCATTATCGTCAAAAAAATCACGAATTGCCTTCACAACCTGGTGTCGAATCCGCATGATAGAATTCTGCCTTTTTGATCTCAGCCAAAGATGTCTGTTGGACATTAAAAAATCAGCTCCATGTTCCTTAGGTGAAATGGGAAATTCTTCAGTAACATGGTTAACTACCATAATCTCTTTAACTCCTAACTCGTAACCACCGACTGAACGTGGTTCCTTCCTTACTGTACCATTAATTATAATCGAATCTTCTTGTTTAAGTTCATGCTCTAATAAAAATGTTTCATCCGAAGCCTCACCTTTTACAACGACTCCCTGGAGCAAGCCAGTACCGTCTCTTAAAATTACAAACCAGATCTTCCCAATGGACCTGATATTGTAAACCCATCCTCTTAGCTCAACCTCTTGATTCTCAAATTGTTTTAAATCCTTGATATTTACTAATTTCATATTTATTCCTTTACCACGTTGTCATAATATCATTTAAAATATCTTCAGCAATTTTACGAACTGCTACCTTTGTTGCAAAACTTCTTGGTTCGCCAAATTCATCATCATCATCACTGTCTATTTTACCATCATTATCATTATCTATTCCATCAGAACCGATATCTCCGCTTAAACCATATGCTCCAAATGCAGAATAGTTGCCTTCAAGTATATTTTTTTGATTTAAAACATCAAACCATTCTATCTTGATATCAATTTTATATCTGTACTCTGAAACAGATTCCTGTTTACTGTAAGTATATGGCCCTTCAGTAACTTTTATAATTTTACCACTCAAGATGGAATTAGCAACATCAGGATCCGCCAAAGAGAGAATTCCCAACTCATTAAACTGATCGAGAATTCCATCTGTAATACTTTCTGCTAATCCAAATTCAGCGGTTTGATTTTCCATGAGGGGTATGGATATAGACCTAATATGGGGTGGAATAGACCCTGCCAATGAATAAAAGCCGCAAGAAATGAAAGTCAGGCAGGAAATAATAATTAAATGATGCATTTGATTATGGATTTTTAATTTTTGGTTCAATTCCAAATTCTTCAATTTTTCTATATAATGTCCTCTCGCTCATTCCTAGTGACTTGGCAGTTTTTCTTCTGTTATTATTGAAAAATTTTAACGTACGCTTAATAGCCTCCTCCTCCAAATCTTTTATA
>JAYNUL010000248.1:0-2412 GCA_038281125.1 Fidelibacterota bacterium
TCTCTATATTGACATTAATTTCTCTTATTATTTGGACATTTATTAGTTACTTACAAGGAGATTCACTAAGCATTGTAAATATTGTTCTTATAATTTTAATCGCTCCATTCGTCTATAAGTTGTCTAAGGATGTTTCAAGCGTTTACAAAAGTTTTAAATAATTAACTATAAGAAAATTATTAGTTTTTAGTTGGTTATCAGATTTGAAGATCAAAAATTTATTATATGATAATTAAAATTTGTTCTTAACAGGCATCTCATAAAGAACTATAATATTTTGTAAATTATTAAGAATATGAAATCCAAATTCATACCAACTTTGATTCTTTTTTCATTATCATTTTCCCAGAGCAATGATTCAGAAAATGATATTATTGAATATGGTTTCAATTACACAGGTGATTTTAAGGATGGGAAACGCCATGGGATAGGTAGATATATTTACCCTAATGGCGATACCTATGATGGCTATTGGGTAGATGATATAAGGCAGGGAGAGGGTACCCTCACTTATGATAATGATAGCAAGACCTATGTAGGAAACTTTGCTTCTGATATTTTTAATGGCTGGGGAGCTCTTCACATAATTGGTGGAGAAAAATATGAAGGAGAATGGAAAGATGGTAAAAAACATGGAGAAGGTACTTATTACTATCCATTAGGTAACACCTACATTGGGGACTGGGTCAATGATAAAAGGAATGGGAAGGGTACCTACATATACACTTTTGGAAAAAAATATGTTGGCGACTGGAAAGATGATAAAAAACATGGTGCAGGAATTTCAATTGATGGCGAGGGTAATACCTATGAGGGCGATTATAAAGATGATAAAAGGGAAGGTCAGGGGACCTATACTTTTAAAAGTGGTAACGTATATAAGGGTGAATTTTTTGATGGTAAAAAACATGGACGAGGTACTTTTACTTACGTTAGCGGTGATGTGTATGAAGGGGAGTTTTTTGATGGAAATATGGAGGGTAAGGGTGTATTTAGATTTAGTAATGGTAATGTCTACGAGGGTGAATGGAAGGATGACAAGAGCCACGGGATAGGTGTTTATAAATTTAAAAATGGTAATATCTATGAGGGTGAGTTTCGTGATGGTAAAAGGAACGGGGAAGGCACATTCACATATCCTGATGGAGAAAATTATGTAGGTGATTACAAGGATGGAAAACGTACAGGTAGAGGAGTTTTCACGTTTAAAAATGGGAATACCTATGAAGGTGAATTTTGGAATGGCATAAAAGATGGTGAGGGCACTTTCACTTATCCAAATGGGAATATTTATGAAGGTGAATGGAAAAATGACATGCAACACGGTCAAGGCACTTTTGCCTATAAAACTGGTGGAACCTATAGTGGAGAATGGCGGAACGGAGTTATGAGTGGATATGGAAATTACAGTTATAAGAATGGTGATGTTTATGAAGGCGATTTCAAAAGAGGGAAAATGCACGGTAATGGATCCTATATATTTAAAAATGGTAATGAATATCACGGTGAGTGGAAAAATGATAAGATGGAAGGAGAGGGTATTTATTCTTCATCAAATGGTAATTATTATGAAGGAATGTTTTCCAATGGGAAATTAAATGGCAAAGGTACTTTTAGATCTTCAATAGGAGAGACCTATAAGGGTGAATGGTCAAACGGTCGGATGAACGGTAGAGGGCTATATATCTTTTCTAACGGCAATCGATATGATGGAGAGTGGGTTAATGATAAGAGAACTGGATATGGAATATATTATTTTATAAATGGTGACTTATATGAGGGACTTTTTATTGATGGCCAACGAAATGGTAAAGGTACTTTCAGATATATAAACGGTGATCTATATGTTGGGAATTGGGCAAATGATCATGCCAATGGGAAGGGTGAATATTATTATGAAAATGGCGATAGCTATGTTGGGTACTGGGTAGATCATAAAAAAAATGGAAAAGGTGAGTTCACCTACTCTGATGGTAAAAAGTATCAAGGAGATTTTATCAATGATGAAATAACTGGCTTAGGTTTTCTCACCTATGCTGATGGTAAGAAATATGATGGATCTTGGGTGAATGGGAAATTAGAGGGGCAAGGTATCTACACTGATTTAACCGGCAATAAATATGAAGGAAGTTGGAAAAATAATTTGTTTCATGGTGATGGTAAGTATATTTATTCAAATGGCGACATTTACGAGGGAGATTGGATAAAAGGGGAATACAATGGTAAGGGAAAGCTTTCATCTTCTAATGGAGATGAATACATAGGATTATGGGCAAATGGGAAAAAAGAAGGTCAGGGAATATTATCTGACTTAAATGGCCAGAAATATGTTGGACAATGGACTAAAGATTTAAGAGGCGGTGATGGATCTCAGACCTATTTGAATGGCGATAGGTACGAAGGTGAATGGTT
>JAYNUL010000249.1:0-2399 GCA_038281125.1 Fidelibacterota bacterium
TGGATTTCTGATGAAAATTGGACTTATAAATTAATCTTCAATTCTAACAAGAGTGTATTATCTAAAGATAATATTGAAATAATGTTTCATGGTTTGGATACTTATGCAGATGTCTTTTTAAACAAAAAGAAAATTATCAGTGCGAACAACATGTTTCATCCTTGGAGCGCTGAGATTAAAGATATACTTCTCCCTAATGTTAATGAATTGATTGTACGATTTCGTTCACCTTTGAAAGAGGTCTCTCAAAAAGTAAAATCTATGGATTATTTGTTGCCTGCTGATAATGACCAGGCCGGCAAAACAAGTCCCCATTCGAGAAAAGCTCCATACCACTATGGTTGGGACTGGGGTCCTTGTCTGGTCACCTCTGGCATATGGAAAGGGGTAGAGCTAATTGGCTGGGATAATTGGCATGTTAATTACTTTCAAATCAGTAATAAAAATATATCAAAGAAAAATGCTGAATTGGAGGTTGAGCTTGATATAGTAGCTGAAAAAGAAAATGATTTAAAAATCACAGTGAATGAATTGCTTACTGGATTAGAATTTAAGAATGAGTCAAAGATAAGTGGTGGTCATAATAAACTTCGTTTTAATATTTCCATTCCAAATCCTGAGCTTTGGTGGCCACATGGCCATGGTGATCAAATACTTCATCATTTTTCTTTTAAAGTGGAGACACATAATCAATGTGAACACTTTGAAAAAAAATTTGGAATTCGTGATGCAACAATAAAAAGAATTAAAGATGAAAAAGGCGAATCCTTCGAAATCCATATAAATGATATGCCTATTTATTCTAAGGGAGCAAACTGGATCCCAGCAGATTATTTTGTCGAACGACTTGATTCTGATGATTATAAAAGACTCTTAAAGGATGCTAAAAATGCAAATATGAATACTCTCCGAATATGGGGAGGAGGCATTTATGAACCAGATCTTTTTTATGAATTATGTGATGAGATGGGAATAATGGTTTGGCAGGACTTTATGTTTGCATGTTCAATGTATCCTGCGGGAAAGACCTTTTTAGATTCTGTTGAAAAAGAAGCGCGATATCAAGTGAACAGGCTAAAAGGCTATGCCTCGGTAATTTTGTGGTGTGGGAATAATGAAGTTGCTTCAGGGTGGCTTAGCTGGGGCTGGAAAGAGGAGCTACCTAGCTCTATTTGGGATGATTATAGGAAACTATTTCATGAGCTTCTTCCAAAAATTTGTGGTGAGCTGGATCCAAAAAGATTATACTGGCCAAGTTCGCCATGCCATGGGACCCAACAATCTGATGAGGATCAGATCTACGGCAAAGGGGACAATCACTTTTGGGGAGTTTGGCACGGGGGTGATGACTTTGAATCATTTGAAAATAATGTCGGCAGATTCATGACAGAATACGGGATGCAGTCTTTCCCATCATTATCAATGATTGAGTCTTTCACAGACGAAAAAAGTAGAACCATAAATTCTGATGTTATGAATGCTCATCAAAAAGCATCCCTAGGAACTGGAAACCTCATGAAATATGTAGAGGACTACTATCAAACCAATGACGATTTTGATTCAGTAGTAGTGCTTAGTCAGATTATGCAGGCAGAGGCAATTAGGTTTGCGGTTGAAACACATAGAAGGAATATGCCCTACTGTATGGGTACATTATATTGGCAATTTAATGACTGCTGGCCAGTCATTTCTTGGTCAAGTATTGATTATGGAGGGAACTGGAAGGCCTTACATTATGCAGCCAAAAAGTTTTTTAATCCTCTTTTAGTTTCAATACGTGATTTGGACGATAAAATTGAAATTTATGTGGTAAATGATCAACATCATTCCCAGGAGTCTAAACTAAAGCTAGGGTTTTTTAACACGGATGGTACTCAGCTAATGCAGGATTCATCTGAAATCAAAATTAACCCATTTTCATCTACAATCGTTCACTCTTTTGATAAGGATGACTTTCTTGGTAGCAATGATCTATCTGCAATAGTGCTCCGAGCTGATTTGGTAGCAGATGGGAAAGTTTTGAGCAGAGCCCATCAATTTTTCAGAAAGCCAAAGCATATGAAAATCCCTATGCCAGATTTCAAAGTTGAAATTCAACCAGTAAAAGGAAAGTATTTAATTACTATCAGGTCAAAAACATTCTTATTTCAAACACATTTGATTTCAATGAAAGTCAGGGGAGTTTTTAGCGACAACTATTTTGATATGCTTCCAGGTGAGGTTGTCATAATTGATTTTGAACCAAGCGAAAATCAGAAACTAAATGAATCTGACTTAAGGATCAAAACCCTTTATGAGCTGATGAACTAAAATAAACCAAGAGAGACAAAATGGAATCAGACATCAATCAAGATTGGCCCAATCTAAAAAGATATGAGGATGAAAATCAAAACTTAGGC
>JAYNUL010000250.1:0-2395 GCA_038281125.1 Fidelibacterota bacterium
CCACCTGATTTTCATCCATCAAAATAGTATCAAAACATTCATGTTCTTGAGCTAATTGATATGCATTCAGACAAGAATGATAGTTTGTTGTCTTTATTTCAGGGGTATCCCTTTTTGCCTGAACTGTAATTACCGATACTCCGTTGTAGATATCATAATCAAGATCTAGTGGCATGGTATAAATAATTACTTTATCTGGAACCAATAATACTCTAACTCTTTGGTCTGCTTCAGGCGAACTTTCAATAACTTGCATTATCATTGATTCTACCTTTTTTCTATGAAAGGAAGGTTTTAGACTTGTTGACTTAGCTGAATTAAATAGACGATCCAAATGAGGTGTTAGAAGAATGGGCCTATGGTCCCTTGTCCTCATGGTCTCATATAGTCCAGTTTCAAAGTTAAAGACACTCGTTCCTGGCTGCAGTTCATTAATATCAAAAAATTTCCAGGAGTTATTTACTAATGCTTTAATCATTCAGGTTGTTTTTATTTACACCTTCTCTTTTTCTTTTCATTAAGCATGATGTTTCCAATGAAAGAATATTGTAATTGTAGTAAAATCATTAGTCTCATGTTAAAGATATTTAATCATTTTTATTAATAAAACCCATGCCATCTCCAAAACTAGAAAAAGCATACAACCCATCTTCCATTGAAGATAAGTGGTACGAACATTGGATCACACAAAATTATTTTTCTGCTGATCCACAGTCAAAAAGGGATCCATATACCATCGTAATCCCCCCTCCCAACGTGACGGGAATGCTTACTGTAGGTCATGTTTTGAATAATACCATACAAGATATATTAATCCGAAAGGCTCGTATGGAGGGTAAAGAAGCGTGTTGGGTTCCTGGGACTGATCATGCCTCAATTGCAACAGAATCAAAGGTTGTAGCAATGCTTGTGGAACAAGGCATAAATAAAAATGAACTTACTCGTGAGCAGTTTCTAGAACATGCCTGGGAATGGAAAGAAAAATACGGTGGAATTATTATCAACCAGTTAAAAAAACTTGGATGTTCCTGTGACTGGGATAAAGAACGATTTACCATGGATGATGATTACACGAATTCAGTTTTAAGCGCATTTGTAAAACTATATAATAAAGGTCTTATCTATAGAGGACATCGAATTGTAAACTGGTGCCCAGTTTCTAAGTCTGCAATTAGTGATGAGGAAGTTATTCATCAAGAGAAAAATGGATCACTATGGTATTTTCGATATCCAATAACAAATTCTAATGAATATGTTGTGGTAGCAACTACACGGCCCGAAACTATGCTGGGTGACACTGCAGTAGCGGTACATCCAGATGATGAAAGGTACAGAGATTTTATAGGGTCAACTATTACGCTGCCATTGGTTGGGAGGAAGATCCCAATCATTTCTGATAAATTTGTTGACCCAGAGTTTGGGACTGGTTGTGTCAAGGTAACCCCAGCACATGACCCCAATGATTTTTCCATGGGAGAGCGGCATAATCTTGAATTCATTAACATCATGAATGAGGATGCCTCGCTTAATTCAAATGTGCCAGAAAAATATCAAGGACTTTCTCGCGAAGAAGCGAGGAAACGGGTTGTTGAAGACCTCAAACCCCTGGGCCTGGTAGATAGAATAGAGGACTATATAAACCAAGTTGGATTTTCAGAAAGAGGTCAAGTCCCCATAGAATTTTATATGTCTGAGCAGTGGTTCATAAAGATGACCGATCTTGCTGGCCCCGCTCTTGATGTGGTTAAGAATGGTGAAATTGCATTTCATCCTAAACATTGGACGAAGACATATAATCACTGGATGGAAAACATCAAAGATTGGTGCATAAGTAGGCAGCTATGGTGGGGGCACCAAATACCAGTCTGGTACCATAAAGATGATAAAAACAAGATACATGTATCTGTTGAAGGTCCTGAGGATCCAGAAAACTGGACTCGCGATAAAGATGTTTTAGATACATGGGCGAGCTCTTGGCTCTGGCCAATGGGGGTCCATTCTTGGCCTAATGAAAGTGATGAACTAAAAAAGTTCTATCCAACAGATACCCTAGTAACAGGGCCAGATATTATCTTTTTCTGGGTTGCAAGAATGATTATTACTGGTTGTGAGTTTATGGGCCAGATTCCGTTTAAGGATGTATACTTCACATCCATCTTAAGAGACGAAACTGGGAAAAAGTTAAGTAAATCTCTTGGAAATTCTCCAGATCCCCTAGAATTGTTTAATGAATTTGGCACCGATGCGGTTAGGTTTGGGATCATGCTAATGGCACCTCAGGGGCTTGATGTTCTGTTTTCAAAAGACCGGCTTGAAATCGGAAGAAATTTCATGAATAAGCTATGGAATGCCTGCCGGTTCATTGAAATGAATGTTGACAAAGAATATAATAGAG
>JAYNUL010000251.1:0-2309 GCA_038281125.1 Fidelibacterota bacterium
AAGTATGAGCTATTAATTTGGCAATTAATAAATAATGGATAAATTATTTATTCAACCAGATGAGCTGTTGAGTGATTCATTTAAACTTGCCTGGCAAGTTTTTGAAAGTGGTTACCGCCCCAATTATATAATTGGCGTTTGGAGAGGTGGAGCTCCTATCGGTATAGCTGTTCAGGAATTTTTGGATGTCCTCGGCGTATCTTCAGATCATATTGCCATTCGTACCTCTCACTATAAAGGAATAGATGTGAGAGATAGCGAAGTTCAAGTTTATGGCTTGAACTATATTATTAAGCAGGTTGAATCTGAAGACTCACTTCTAATAGTTGATGATGTTCATGATACGGGTATATCCATTCAAAAAATAATTTTAGATCTTCAAACTGCTTGTAAAAAAAATACACCTGAAATTAAAGTAGCCACCCCATTCTTCAAACCAAAGAAAAATAAAACAGATAGAAAACCCGACTTTTACATTCATGAAACTGACAAATGGCTCGTCTTTCCACACGAACTTGAGGGTTTGTCCATTAATGAAATTATTGAGTTTAAGCCTGAGCTTTCCGACCTTGCAGAAAAAATTAAACCTTTCATATCATAAGAAAGATTTAATATTGTTTCCTTTATAATATAAACTCATTCATTAATTTACTATTAAGTATGACCAATCCCAACAATCTCTCTTTAGATAAGAAAAATATTGACACGGTTTTGGTGTTGGACTTTGGATCTCAATACACCCAACTTATTGCAAGAAGAATAAGAGAGCTAAATGTATTTTCGGTAATACTTCCATGGGATGTTTCAATTAAAAAAATTAAATCCCTTAATCCTAAGGGGGTCATTCTATCTGGAGGTCCTGAATCCGTTACCGAATCTAATACTCCAAGAATCCCTGAAATTATTTTTGAATTAGATGTACCTGTTCTAGGTATTTGTTACGGGATGCAAACTCTTGCAGAGCAATTTGGAGGGCATGTTTCTTCTTCAAAAAATAAAGAGTTTGGCCATGCTCAAATTCTTTTGGAAAAACCATCTTTACTCTTTGATGGATTTAGCTCTGGATTCTCAATTGATGTTTGGATGAGTCATGGAGATCACGTATCATCTCTACCAGATGAATTTAATTTAATTGCTTCAACCAAATCAGCTCCAATAGCTGCCATGGAGCATGCCCAAAAACAAATTTACGCATTGCAATTTCATCCTGAGGTCACCCACACAAAACTGGGCAACACTGTATTAGAAAACTTTACATTCAAGATATGTAAATGCTCAGCCCAATGGAGAATGGAAAATCTTATTGAGCAAAGAATAAATGAAATTAAAGTAAAAGCAGGAGATCAAAAGGTATTGCTTGGTTTATCGGGCGGAGTAGATTCATCTGTTACAGCGATGCTGTTGGATAAAGCGATAGGAAAAAATTTAATTTGTGTTTTTGTTGATAATGGATTGCTTCGAAAAAATGAGGCTGAAGATGTAGAAAATCTATTTAAAGAGAAGATGAATTTAAATTTATTAGTCGTTGATGCAAAGAAAGTTTTTTATAGGCATCTAAAAGGTATTTCAGACCCAGAGCAGAAAAGAAAAATCATTGGTAGAACTTTTATTGATATTTTTGACAATGAGGCAGCCAAACTAAAAGATGAGATTAATTTTTTGGCTCAGGGCACCATTTATCCTGATGTAATTGAATCCTCTGAGTCAGAATCTAAAGAGGCAAGAGTTATTAAATCTCATCATAATGTTGGAGGCCTTCCTGATGATATGAAGATGGAATTAGTGGAGCCTTTGCGGGATTTATTTAAAGACGAAGTTAGGATAATGGGATCTGAGCTTGGCCTGCCATTGGAGATGTTAAATCGCCATCCATTCCCAGGTCCAGGACTAGGAGTAAGAATTCTTGGAGAGATTTCCCAAGAAAAAGTTTTAATTCTTCAAAACGCTGATGCAATTTTCATTGAGGAATTAATTAAGGCTGGCTTATACGACAAAGTAAGCCAAGCATTTTGTGCATTTCTTCCCATCAAATCAGTTGGAGTTGTTGGCGATGAGAGGAGATATGCAGATGTGATAGCGATTAGAGCAGTTGAGACAGTAGACTTTATGACCGCTACCTGGGCAAGGCTTCCATATGATTTCTTAGCTCACGTCTCAAATCGAGTAGTGAATGAATTGGAGGGAGTTAGCAGGGTTGTTTATGACATTTCCAGCAAGCCACCAGCCACTATTGAGTGGGAGTAAATGAATTTAATATTTATTTTATGAAAATTTTTATTAGAAATGCTACCAAAAAAGATGTAAAAAAT
>JAYNUL010000252.1:0-2296 GCA_038281125.1 Fidelibacterota bacterium
GAAATAATTCATCTAAAACAGTTAATCCTTTTCTTAAAACATTTTCTCCATAATTATTATGTGCTGGTGTACTCCAATCTTTTGCAATGAACTCAATCATTTCAACAACTCCTGCATCTTTGATATCACCAAACTCATTAGGAGGAACAATAATATTTGCAATTCTTTCAATGGTACTTAGCTCATTATCATTAAAAAATACTGAGTTCAAGAATTTCTCATCTCTACTTTTTTCATAAGCTGTCCTCCCATATTGGTATTCCCAAACTTTATTGGCTATATTTTCACCTTCTGGAGTTATACAGCTTTCCAGTGTTATTGAAGTTCCAATAGCTGAAAGTAAAATGGTTTTAATGCTATCCCTTCTCTTCATTATATGTTTTGTTTTTTTAACTCTGAAATTATATGCTCAGAAGTTCTCCATGCTAGTGCCATGATTGTCCATGTTGGGTTTTTATCACCTTTAAAAACAAATGGCCCTGCATCTACAACATAGACATTATCCACATCATGAAGACGCTCATACTTATTTACAACAGATGTGTTAGGGTTGTCACCCATTCTAGTTGTTCCAACCTCGTGAATTATTGAACCTGGAGTAGAAATACCATAATTTTGATCTTTTCCTGGCTTATCTCCTAATATAATACCATCCATATTATAAGCTAATTCTTCATAAGTGTCTTGTGCATGTTTTGCCTGTTTTAGTTCAGAATCAGACCAATTGTATTTAAACTTTAATACAGGTATTCCAAACTTATCTTTCTTATCATCATCTATTTCACAATAATTATTGATATTAGGCAAAGCACCGCCTCTAGTTTCTAAAGAAATTGTTGATCCCCAATATTTTTTTACATCTTTTCTGATTTGATCTCCATATCCACCAACTCTTAACCCAAAAAACTTATTAAAATCATTTGGTATATATCCACCAACTCCAAACTGAGGCATTCCTAAATTTCTATATGAGGTTTCAATATGATATCCAAGAGGAAAATCAAGTTTCTTGTCATGTAACCACCATGGAGTGTAAACATGAGCCCCACCAACTCCATCTTCATTATATGTTTCCCTATTCATAAGTTCAGGGATAAAGATTTGTTTTGAAGTACCAACTGTGTCTTGTAAATATTTTCCTATTAAACCACTACTATTTCCTAGACCATTTGGATGTGCACTGCTTTTTGAATTTAACAGAATTCTTGCACTGCTACATGATGATGCTCCAAGTATTACTAATTTAGACTCTAATTTATATTCCTTACCATTTTTTTTGTTTATGTATGATATTCCAGTTGCCCTTCCATTTTTATCAGTAGTTATTTCCCTAACCATTGAATCAGTATAAAGATCTACAAATCCACCTTTCAGAGAAGGAATAACATAACATGAGCTAGCTGAGAAGTCACCATAGACAGAGCATGATCTTTCACATTGGCCACAGTAGAAGCAAAGACCTCTTTCATTATTAATTCTTTTTGTAAGTACTGAGAGTCTTGAAGGAATTACATTTATTCCAGCTTTTTTAGCACCCTTGATATAATATAGTTCATGTAGACGCGGTTTTGGAGGTGGAAGAAAAAACCCATCTGGATCGTTTGGTAGATTTTCTTTTGTGCCAAATACACCAATCAATCTGTCTAATTTATCATAATATGGTTTGATATCTTCATATGAAATTGGCCAATTTTGATCAATACCATAACTATCCTTACACTTAAAATCCTTAGGCCCTAATCTAGATGCAATTCTTCCCCAGTGATTTGTTCTACCTCCAAGCATTCTTGATCTCCACCACATGAAATTTGTATTTTCCTTGGATGAATATGGCTCACCATCAACTTTCCAATCTCCGTATGACATATGAAAGTCCCCAAATCTTCTTGTAACAGAAGACCCTCTTCTTGGAGATTCCCAAGTCCATTTTAATTGAGTTTGTTGCTTAGGATCTGCAGGATCAAAATATGGTCCAGCTTCAATTAGGGCAATGTTCAAGCCAGCATCAGATAAGATTTTTGTTGCCATACCACCAGCAGCTCCTGAACCTACAATAATGGCATCATATTTCTTTTTTGTATTCAAAATCTCCATAAACCACTCGAAATTTAATTATTTTTAATTTAAACTCTTAAGTAATAATTATAAAATATGATTATTGAAATATGTGCAACATCAATAGAGTCAATTCTAAATGCTCAAAATGCTGGAGCACATAGATTAGAATTATGTCAAAATTACAGCATAGGTGGAGTAACTCCATCAGAACAATTTCTTAATGAGGCTATAAATATTT
>JAYNUL010000253.1:0-2247 GCA_038281125.1 Fidelibacterota bacterium
TCTCCATTCATTAATGCCCATTGAATAGGACCTGCACCTCTGTATTTTGGCAACAATGAGGCATGAAGATTCAGAGATCCAAATTGGGGAATATTTATTACGTCTTCTGGCAGAATTTTGTATGCAACAACTACAAAAACATCTGGCTTTAGGTCAATTAATTTGTTTTTAAATTCAATTGACCTAAGGCTTTGTGGCTCTAATAAAGTTAGATCATTGTCTCTTGAAAATTTTCCAACAGACGTGTGGGACAAGGTTCTTCCTCTTCCCATATGCTTTGGTGGATTTGAAACTACTCCAATTAGTTCATGGTTTGACTGGATTATTGCTTTCAAAGTTGGTATTGCAAAATCCGGATTACCCATAAATACCACGCGCACTATTTAATTTTCACCTGTAAAAAAGTTAAAGGACAAACCCCTTTTGATTGGAGTCTGAAGAGATAAGACTCTTTGATTTTCTTTCAAGGTCCTTTAATTCTTTTTGGTATTGAATTCTTTCTATTTCACTAACTCTATCAACAATAAATACACCATTAAGATGATCCATTTCATGTTGAATGGCTCTAGCAAGCAAACCTTCAAATTCATCTTCATGCCATTGTTCATCTAATGTCTGGTATCTGAGTTTAACTTTTTCAGGTCTAAGAACATCTAAAGCGATGCCAGGTAAAGATAGGCATCCTTCCTGAAATAATTCCTTATCACCACTAGTCTCAATGATCGAACTATTTATGAAAGTATGAGTACTTTCTGATTCTTCAGTGTGCGTGATATCTATAATGAATAGGTTAAGGTCAATTCCAACTTGATTAGCAGCTAAACCTATGCCCTCAGCTTCATACATTGAATCAAACATGTCATCTACGATAGCATCAAGTTTTGTGAAATCTTTTACAGGCTCACAAACCTTTCTCAATATTGGGTTACCATAGTTAACAACTTCTAGAACCGCCATTATGTCTGCTCTAACTCCTCATCCTTTATCTTCTCAGCTAGTCCTGCGATAGCTGTTCTGTTTATTGTAATATTGGTATTACTGTCTACTTTAACAATAACCTGCCTTCCTTTTTCTTTAAAACCTTGTACGGAACCATAAATTCCACCCATAGTAATGATTTTATTTCCTTTTTGAAGTTCCTCTCTCATTTTTTGTTTTTCTTTTTGTCTTTTAGTCTGTGGACGTATCATCAGAAAGTATATGATAAACATTATGAGTATAAAAGGTAGAAAGGCCGCGAGACCTCCACCCTGTTGTGCTTGTCCGTAAAGTAGTTCCATAGATTCCTATAATTTAATTAAGCAAAAATTAGCTTAGTTATAATATAATTTAAAGACTGATCTCTAATATAGTTCCCACTTCATTACTAGATTCAGAAACTTTTAATTGCCCACCGTGGATATCTTCAATTATCCTGCTTGATAATGACAGCCCAAGCCCCCAACCTGCTTTTTTAGTACTAAATCCGGGCCTGAAAATGTTTTTCCAATCTTTTTTTGGTATTCCACGCCCATTATCCTGAATCCTAATTTTAATTTTGTTATCAAATTTTCTTAATGAAATACTGACTATCCCATTATTCCTTTCTATGGCATCAATACCGTTCCGAATGATATTTTCAATCGACCACGCTAAGAGAGAACCATTTGCAAAAATGGTAATACCTGGATGAATATCATTTCTCAACTCTACTTTCTTGCCAAGGGACGGTAACCTTTTATTCAAATAATCAACTATTCTTTCAATTCGTTCAGAAAGATCAAATTCTTCAAAATCAGATTTTGTACCCATCTTACTAAATCGCCGGCCAATTTGTTCTAGCCTTTGAAGATCCATCTCCATTTCAGGAATGATTTCATCTATTTTTTCTGGATGTTCTTTCAGCCAATCCACCCATCCCATAAGCGCAGATACAGGAGTGCCTAGTTGATGGGCAGTCTCCCTAGCCATTCCAACCCAAATATGTTTTTTCTCATTATTTCTGATGAAACTAAAGCCTGAAAATCCTAGAAAAACAAATAGACCAATTGCAATAATCTGAACGTATCCCCATGTCTGCAGTTTGTGCACAACTGCTGAATCACCGAAATGGAGATATCCAAAGTTTATTTCACCAATATTTTCGTCTTTATAAGTCAAGGGAATAGGCTTATTATACTTGTCAATTACTTTCATAAAATTATTTATTTCTTTATCAGAAACTACATTTTTAGGCAAATTTTTCCACATTTGTGGATTATGATCAGT
>JAYNUL010000254.1:0-2239 GCA_038281125.1 Fidelibacterota bacterium
TCAGTTTTTGCCTCACCTGCCGACTCACCACCAGCTGCAGGCGCTGCTGCGACTGCCACGGGCGCTGCTGCAGTGACTCCAAATTTTTCTTCAATATCACTGATCAGTTCTGATATCTCCATCATATTTGATTGCTCTAAATATGTTAGTACATCTTCTCTTGAAACTGCCATTATAACTACTCCTTAGTGGTTTAAATTAAGATTTATTTTCTTTTAAATTACTTAATGCTCCCAAAGTATTTTGGATAGGAGCATTTATGGTGCTAACCAGTTTTTGCAATGGACTATTTAACATGGATACTAATTTAGCAAGGAGCTCTTCCTTACTTGGCAAACTAGCTAATCGATCGTATTCAGCCCCGGGCACAAATTCTCCGTCAAAAAGGATACCCTTGACTTCAGGAAGATCATTATCTTTCTTAAACTTTTTAATTACTTTAGCCGGAGCGACTGGCTCGTCAAATGAAATAGCCAATGCAGTTGACCCCTTAAACAACTCATCAGCTACATTGAGGTTATTTTGTTCTGCAGCTAATTTTACCAATGTATTTTTAGCTACTTTAAACTCAACATCAGCCTTAAAAAATTCACTACGAAGTTTAGTTATTTCGCCAACATTAAGACCGTGAAATTCAGTGAAATAAACAGCTTTTGCTTTGGAAAATGACTCTGATAGTCCTTTTAATTCTTCAATATTTTTTTTGTTCGGCATCGAGTTTACCCTATTGCTATGTGATCAATAATAATTGATGGTCCCATTGTTGAAGAAATGGATATCTTCTCTAAGTATTGACCTTTAACTGAGGAAGGCCTTGCTTTCATGATTGCATCATGAATTTTGACGACATTTTCAACCAATTGCTTTTTTTCGAATGAAACCTTTCCGCATGATACGTGGACAATGCCATTACTTTCTACCCTTAATTCAACTTGACCAGCTTTTAGATCTTTTACGGCTTTAGCCACATCCATAGTTACAGTACCGCTTTTGGGATTAGGCATAAGCCCTTTTGGACCAAGAATTTTTCCAAGCTTACCTAATTCAACCATCATATCAGGAGTGGCAACAATTTTGTCTACGTCAGTCCAACCATTTTTGATTTTTGTTAAAAAATCTTTGCTACCAACGAAATCCGCACCAGCCTCCTCAGCCTCTTTTTCTTTTGGCCCTGATGTTAATACTAGCACTTTAACCGACTTACCTGTACCATGAGGAAGTGGAGTTGTAACTCTTATATTTTCTTCAGCATGCCTTGGATCTACACCAAGCTTTATTGCCAAGTCTACGCTCTCATCAAATTTTGAATATTTAATATCTTTGACAAGAGCAACAGCCTCCTCCAATAAATATGCTTTCATGTTATCAAACTTCTCCGTTGCATTTACCATGTTTTTAGATTTTTTCATAGCCAAACATCAACCCTTTATTTCTATTCCCATAGAAACACATGTACCTCTTATCATCTCTACTGCCTGTTCTATGGTATTTGCATTTAAGTCCTTCATTTTTAAATCTGCAATGGTACGGAGATCATTCTCAGTAACAGATCCAACTTTGTTTCGATTTGGCTCTCCAGACCCCTTTGAAATTTTGGCCGCTTTTAAAATCAATCTTGAGGCGGGTGGAGTTTTAGTAATAAAGGTAAAACTCCTGTCCGCATAGACTGTTATTTCCACAGGAATAACATCTCCCATCTTATCCTGAGTTTCAGCATTAAATGCCTTACAGAAGTCCATAATGTTGACACCATGCTGACCAAGGGCAGGCCCAACAGGGGGAGCCGGATTTGCTTGACCAGCCTGGATTTGAAGCTTTATAAAACCAATAACCTTTTTTGCCATATTTATGTGAACCTTATTTAAATCTCCATTTCTACTTGTAGATAATCAAGTTCAACAGGAGTTTGTCTTCCAAAAATACTAACTAGAACTTTGAGCTTTTGTTTGTCATGACTTACCTCTTGCACAAATCCAGAAAAATCCATAAATGGCCCATCGGTAACTTTAACAGGATCGCCTACTTTATAAGGAGCCGCCTCAACTGTTTTCATAGCGCCACCTTCAACATCAATGTCCCCTAGAAATCTTTGCGCCTCCTCTTTTTTAAGAGGCTGAGGATGGCCTTTTGGACCAACAAATGAAATTACCCCATTGACATTTTCTAATAGATATTTTGTTTCTTTATCCATTTCAAGTCTTACTAACAAATATCCAGGGAAAAATACTTTTTCTTTAAT
>JAYNUL010000255.1:0-2236 GCA_038281125.1 Fidelibacterota bacterium
CATTGGGACGGTTCAAATGAACAAATAACCAGATTTCTTTGCTATTTCTTCATGAGTGCTTTTGCTACTATCTTAATTGGAGCTATTTCTTCTGAAGGTATCTTATTAAATAATTAATCCTCTTATGTGATGAAAAATATTATGCGGAATGTCCTAATGAGCTTCGCCATCCTTGGATGGATCAAAGCAGAAATAGTTTTTCCTGAGGACGGCGTAACCCTTAATTATACGCATATCATGTTCCGATGGACTCAAGAGCCAGATTGCAACTTATATAATTTAGTTGTATTAGATAGCTCAAATGATACCACAATGGATATTCATACTGGACATACAATGTATATTGATGAAACTAATTTTAATTGGGGTCAAGGCTATGTTGCAATGCTAACTCCAATTTATGAAAGCGAAAACAATGCTCAAACTGTCGATACTATTTCTTTTAATATTAGTCCTGAATATACTTTTGCAGATTTGAACATCGAAATGGTAAACACTGAAGAAACCCAAGATGGATTAGCGCTTTTCAGTCAAGTCTCACCTAATTTTAGAATGGTAGCGATTGACAAATTAGGAAATCAGGTATGGAACTCCGAATTTGCATATATTAATCACTGGAATGAATATGGGCAACTTTTTGGAATGAAAGATGGAAGAGGCGTAGAGGTTAATTTTTATGATGAAATATTATGGATGACTCCTGCAGGCACTGAAATAGATGCTCATGAAATAAAACAAATCCCAAATGGGAACTATATGGGTATCACTACTGAATACCAGTTAGGCCCCATTCCAATTGGTCCTTGGACTGAATCTTACCAAAACCTTGGATATGTTGCAGATGGATATACAAATGAATTCACTTGGAGAGGAACAAAAATAACTGAATGGGATAGCCAATCCCATGAAGAAATTTGGGACTGGAATCCTTTTGAACATTTTAGTACGGATGACTATGATTCATTGGAGGGACGTTGGTGGAGTCCAATTAACGGGAGCAGTTATGGGATGACTTTTGATTGGAATCATGTTAATGCTTTCCACTTTCATGAAGAGGGGAACATGGTGTATATATCAAACCGTAATCTTTCTAGAATTACTAAAGTTTCATACCCTGACTATAATCTAATTTGGAATATGGGTCCTCCATCTGATTTTGGATACGGAGATAATAATATCTGTACAGATCTACTATTTAGCTGTCAACATCATATACAGCTGTTAGAGGATGGTGACTTGTTATTCTTCGATAATGGAAAGCTAAGCGAAATATTTTTAAACGATCAATATCCAACATCTAGGATAAGAAGAATTCGCGTAGAGGATGATGCTTATTGTGAAACTATATGGGAGTATGAACTTCCCCAAGAATTATACGGGCATAGCTGGGGCAGCGTACAACTATTAGATAATGGCAATTATTTTATCTATACCCATGGTAGCGGCTATCAAGATGGTTCCATTTGTACCTTGTTAGAGGTTTCTCCAGAAAAAGAAATAGTTTGGAGAGCTTCTCAGACTATTCCGTTTGCGGTGTGGTATCGGGGGTATAAGATTCCATCGATACATCCGGATGCTTTCAGTGTCAATGTAGATCGTTTTAAAACTGTTTTAATAGATAACACTATTTCGGAGGGAATTATTGTTGATGAAAATAATCAAAGTATAATTTTTACAATTTATAATCATAGTGGGCATAATCAACATTACCTTTATTCATTAATTAGCGAAAATGAATCACTCATATCTTCAGCAGATACCGTTTATATAGCATCAGGAGACAGTTATGTTGTAAGTATACCTGCAGATGAATTGCAAGGCATTAATTCGACAGTATTAGTTCTAAATATTAAACCACTTTACCACAAGTGGGCCTCACTAGATCTAACTTTTGATGTTTTTTATATTTCTGGAATTTTAAATAATTCTAAAAAATCTAATTTACCAACTTCTTTAAGGGTTTTTCAAAATTATCCAAACCCATTTAATCCTAATACGATGATAAAGTATGACCTTGTTAAAGATTTACATGTATGTATTACTATCTATGATTTATTAGGTAATACTATTAAAAATCTTTTTGAAGGAAATCAATTATCAGGTTCAAATTCAATGCAATGGAATGGGACAAACAATAATGGTTATGGCGTATCTTCGGGAACGTATGTTTATCAGATTAAAGCAGACAATATTATTCATACCGGAAAGATGGTTCTAATCAAATAAGGATCTGATT
>JAYNUL010000256.1:0-2235 GCA_038281125.1 Fidelibacterota bacterium
GCGGACCTCTTGAATGCCATTCAAGCGCTCTCCCAGCTGAGCTATAGCCCCAATTAGATTATTATAGTTTTCCTGTAATAATTTTTCTAAGGTACAGTTCTTCATCCTCATTTGATTGAAAATTTTGCTTCAGCAATAAATCTACCTCATCTGAGAATAAAAATTGATTATTATCTTCAAAATCTACGTTATACCAGCTGTAAGTATATCTATGAAAATGAGTAGAAAAAGTACAGGACGTTCCATCTTTAGTTACAGGTGGTGAATATTTTAAATATTTTGCTGCATCAACTGAGCTTTTTTTAAAAAAAGGACAAGATTTAAATTTTATTGATCCATCACTATTTCTGGATATTGCGCATTGGGACTCTTTAGCTCTAACTCTTGATACACTTCCGTTTTCTTTAATATTAAATGTTACAACCCCGTAGCCTTGATAATCGGTCGAGGGAAATGTTGGCTTCATAATTTGTAATTTTTTGGTAGTGCAACCCTCATCGTTTTCAATGACTTTGGCTTGTATGTTGATTGAAGCAGTCAATAAAAATATAACAAAGTGGAATAATTTAGAGTTCATTGTATAGCCTTATTAGAAAGTATTAGTTATTTTACTATTAACTTCAATCTATTGCATTTTCTATTTTAGTAGAATAATTTCTCCAGGCATTGGTGAGTTAAACTTAATAGATCCAACTTTGTTTGATGCTTTTTTAAGTCTTATCATTGGCTCAATTGTATCTTCATCTGTTAAGGTAAATGTTGCCCAATGCATACCAAAAGCCTCTTCAGCCTCCAGGTCCAACATTATTTGAACTGCATCTTCAGGGTTTACATGACTTTCTGCCATAAACCATTCTGGGTCATAAGCACCAATAGGAATAAAGGCATATTTTGGAGAACCAAGTCTCAATTTAGTATCAATAAAATCTTTTGAATAACCTGTGTCTCCAGCATGATATAGAGAATAATCATTATGTTCTATAAACCAACCTCCCCATAAACTTTTATTTCTATCAAACAATGATCTTTTTGACCAGTGCTGAACAGGCGTAAATGTAAGTACAAAATCTTTATGCTCAATTGACTCCCACCAATCAAACTCATGAACATTTTTAATCCTTTTTCTTTTTAATAGTTTTTTATCACCTGCGGGTACCAAAAAAATTGCTTCAGGATACTTTTTAGATATTTTTTTTAAAGAATGAATATCTAAATGATCATAGTGATTATGGCTTATAGTAACAATATCAATATTAGGTATTGCCTCTAAAGGTATAGCTGGAGGTATTAATCTTTTTGGACCAATATTTCTAAATGGTGATGCTCTTTTAGAAAATATTGGATCAGTTAGGATGGTCACTCCATTCTTCTTAATTAAAAAAGTAGAGTGTCCTATCCAAATAGCATAATTATCATCCTCAGATAAATTTAGCTTTTGCCAATCTGATGAAAGCTCAATTTTAGTAATCTCTGGTTCAATATCAGACCTAATCCACTTCAACATATCGCCAAATGTTTTATCAGAGGCAACACCATTAGTGTTTTTGTATTCTGCAAATAAAAAGCTAGAAGTTACTAACAAGAAAATGTAAAACAATTTATTCATAATGATTAATTAAATAAAGCCTCTAAAACCCTTTTGAACTCTTAATTTAAAAGCAAAAAAATTATCCTTACCAGAAGCTTTTATTCTTTTAAGTTCAAATGGTGTATTGATATTAGCTACCCCCTCATCCGTGGTAACGGCTGATTCAAAGCTGCTATTCTCTATAATTTCAACATCCTCAGCATTATATATTCCAAAAGGATATGCAAAGCTAGAGACCTTTGTATTAAAGGTTGTTTCTAGAATATTTTTGCATTCAGTCATTTCGTATTTTTTATCTTCTGTGGAAGTGTTTGGTAAATATGGATGGCTAATTGTATGGCCGCCAAGCTCAAAAACTCCTGAATCTAACATTTCTTTTATATGGTTATCAGATAATTTTACTTCATCAGCCAATACACCAGAATTATGTTTTGGATTCTTTTTTACAGACCAGTCATTTTTATGCCTATCAATAACTAAATACAAAGTGGCGCATGCGTCATATTTTTTCAATAAAGGTAGTGCTTGAGAATAATTATCTAAATAACCATCATCGAAAGTAATTGCTACCACTTTATTTTCATTTTCATGATTTTTTAATTCAGACATCTTTATAAATTTCCACCCGTTATCTTTAAAGTACTTTA
>JAYNUL010000257.1:0-2232 GCA_038281125.1 Fidelibacterota bacterium
CAGAAGCCCAAGAGCACTTATACAATATTGTTGATAGTCAAAGATCTTTAAAAATCAAATAAATTTAGTCTATTGACTCTTGTCGAAAAAAAGATGTTGAAGTCCATCTTGATCCGCTGACAATCTCTCTAGTGGACCTTTGTGATTTTATATTTGTATTTGGTCCATCATTAAGACAATTATGAACAACAAGAACATCTCTCTTTTGGGGGCTTATAAGAGTTTTTATCTCAGGAAAGTCTTCACTCCCTCCTTTATATGAATCATTAAGGAATAATGTTGTTGTAATAATTCTTTGTCCGCCTGGAAACCATTTTTTTCTACCTTCTGGAGTCTGCTGGTCAAAAGAATCAAATCTAACTTTGCCATCACCATAGGCCTCATTATTTTCTTCTATAAGGAATTCTTCAAGATTATTAACAGAAATTTTTGTAAGTATTGATAGTCTCTTGCTGACTTCATGAACATGATTATTAAAATTATGTGAGACCAAGGCTTGATATAAACCAGGTGTCATTTGATGTTCATACTTCTCATTAGCCTTAGCTGCATCAATAAAAGCATCGCATTCTTGATCTGAAATAAAATTTGATACTACATAAATAATTGGATCAGCTGAATACATTGTCACATTGGACGATATTTTCTTTGGCTCTATTTGCATGCAATGAATTATACTATTTAATTATCTTTATCACTTTAATTAAAAGTAATGAAAATTTTTATATCAATAGCCTCTTATCAAGATCCAATGCTAGAAATTACTATAAAAAGTGCTTATGAAAATGCATCATTCCCTGAAAACTTAATTTTTGGTGTTTGTGATCAGTCTGAACATCCAATAAATTTAGATTTATTATCATTTTCAGACAATATACATTATGACCATGTGGATCCAGTACTTTCAAAAGGTACATGCTGGGCAAGAGAAAGAGTACAAAAATTTTTTAATAATGAAGAATACTACTTGCAAATTGATTCCCATATGCTTTTTGAGCCCTCATGGGATAAATATATGATCTCGTATATTGAAAAAATTAAAAATGAAGGATCTAATAACCATAATCCACCAATAATCTCATGCTACCCAAGAGGTTTTGAGATTATAAATTTTGAAGAGAAAAAATTTTCTTTAAACTCAAGTGACAAAAGCACATATGCTCTTGCTTTCAGAGAAAATGCAATTTTTTTGAATGGGTCCTATTGTGGTCAAAAAGCCACAATGACCGATGTTGAGATAGTTCATGGGTATCTAATTGCAGCTGGCTGTCTTTTTAGCACTAAGGAATTCGTTCAACAAGTTCCCTATGATAAAAGTTTTTATTTTTACGGAGAAGAGCAATCTATTTCTTTAAGGGCCTTTACTAGGGGTTTTGGAATTTACCATATACCAGCCACACCAATCTATCATTTGTATAATGATGCCCCAACCAATATTGATAGAAAGTTGCACTGGGACAAGGATGAAGATAGCAAAAGAGGTGTTAAATGGCACGAAAGAGATAAATTGAGTATTGACAGGCTTACAGACCTTATTAATGATGATATTGAGGGTGTTTATGGCTTGGGCAACAAAAGAACTTTAAAAGAATACGAATATCTATCAGGGGTAAATCTGAAAGATAAAATAGTGTCTAATGAAAAAAAGGCATATACATCTGATTTCATCTCTTCTCTTCAATGGAGAGATGAAATATTTAAAAAAATAGGATAATTATTATGACGAATGAGGTTAAAGAATTTTTCTCAATATACAGTGATTTTGTTACAAAGGTTACGAGTGATCCAAGTCTTGAAATGAAAGCATTAAAATCAAGCCTAGATGATATAGAGTCAAAATCTGACATAAAAATACCCCGATTGCTTACTGCAGCTTTGGGGCTAGGAAGTGAAACTGGAGAATTCGTAGAGATAGTAAAAAAAATGGTTCTACAAGGAAAGCCAGCATCTGAAGATAATATCTTTCATATGAAAAGAGAGCTTGGAGATATTATGTGGTATTGGACAACAGCTTGTGCCGCGCTTGGGTTAGATCCCTTCGAAGTTATTAATGAAAATCAAAAAAAACTTGAAGCAAGATATGGTGAAAAATTTGAAGTTCAAAGAAGTGAGGTAAGAAAAGAGGGGGACTTATAGGTCTTTCATGGAAGATAAAACAAAAGATCAAAAAGATATCTCACCTTCAGCAACCGAAGACTGTGCCGATGTGACTTCAAGATATGAACGATATAA
>JAYNUL010000258.1:0-2223 GCA_038281125.1 Fidelibacterota bacterium
TCATTGGTTTCTTCTAAAGAAGAGGATAGCAGATCCTCTTCTTTCATTTGTTGAGGACAAAACTTTGGATAAATACAGGAACTTCCAAGAAAAATAATACTCTTGATATCTAATTTTTTGGCAGCATTTAAAATATTGTTTTGAATTCTCAAATTATCAATGAGAAACTCATATTGATTTAATGAGTTTGCGAGTATTCCTCCAACCTTTGCAGCACAAATTATGATTTGATCTGGACTGCTTGCAGCAAGAAAGCTTAATACCCCTTTCTCATCTATCAGGTCTAATTCCTCTCTGTCAGCAGTTATCAGATCATGCTCAGGGCATGAAGAAATAATATCGGATACATGTCGTCCAACCATTCCTTTGTGGCCTGCGACGAAGACTCTCATTTTATTTGTTATTTTTTACCTGTTGATCTATCCAAGGATAGGTTTTTTCAATGCCATCTCTTAATGTATATTTTGGTTGCCACCCTATCTTTTCCCCAATTAGTTTATTGTCAGAGTTACGGCCTCTAACGCCTTCTGGCCCTGGTATGTTATTTATAGTTATCTTTTTCCCTGATACATCAGCAATAAGTAAAGCTAAATTGTTTATTGATATCATCTCTTCGGAACCTATGTTGACCGGGCCTTCAAATTCAGATCTTGTAAGGGCGATTGTTGCATCGACACTATCATCAATATACAAAAATGATCTGGTTTGAACTCCATCACCCCAGACTTCAATTTCACCTTGGTTGTTTGCCATTGCTACTTTTCGACAAAGAGCTGCTGGTGCTTTTTCTTTCCCGTCATTCCAAGAACCTTCAGGCCCATAAATATTATGGTACCTTGCAACTCTGACCTCCATTGCCTTATTTCTAGCATATGATGCATACATCCTTTCGCTAAATAATTTTTCCCAACCGTACTCCGAATCAGGCGCTGCAGGATATGCTGAATCCTCGCTACATTTTGGGTTATCAGGATCAAGCTGATTGTACTCTGGATAGATACACGCACTTGAAGAGTAAAAAATTCGCTTAGAGCCTGACTTTTGTGCAGCATCCAGTATATTTAAATTAATAAGAGCAGAGTTTGTCATAACATCCGCATCATTTTCTCCAGTAAATATATATCCAGCACCGCCCATATCTGCAGCTAGTTGGTATATTTCATCAAATTTTTGGTCAACTAGATTACTCACGAATGCTTGATCACGAAGATCGCCTTGCAGGAACTCATCACAAGCAGTTTCTGAGAATCTTGGGTATTTAAGATCAGCGCCTTTCACCCAAAAACCCTCCTCCTTCAATCTATTTACGAGATGGTGTGCTATAAAACCACCACAACCAAGTACTAAAGCTTTTTTCATTTCTACTCTCCTTTGATTTTATTTATATATTCTTTAAGGTTTCTTCTGCATGCCCAACCAAGATCTCTTGTTTTTTTAGTCATAAGTTCTGAATCTTCTCTATTTCCTTTTCTTTCAGGAAGCATTTTGATCGGGCCGCCAAACATTTCTGCTACCTCAATTATGCTATACCCTTCATTTGAACCAATTCCATATCCATCACCATTGCCATGCTCAGATATTAGGATTAGTGCACTAATTATATCATCGACATGTGTAAAAAATCTTTTTTGCGTCCCAGGCGATACTACTGTTATTGGCTGTGACTTTGTGTACTGATTAGAAAAAATTCCAATAACCGTAGCAAAGTCTCCATCAAGATTTTCTCTACCACCATAAGTATTGTAAAAGTATGTAATTGCATAATCTAGGTCAAACCACTCAGAGTAATTCTTTAGAAAATCTGTATTAGTACTTTTAGACCAAGCATAGGGGCTCATATCTTTTCCAATCTCACCCAAAGAAAATTTTGTACTTGATCCTGAATAAATAATTTTAGATTCATTTTCTTTGCAAAATTCTAACACTGGGAAAAAAGAACAAATATTTCTCTCCCATACCTTATCTATGTCTTGAAAGCTTCTCTCTACCCTTGAATACTCTCCAAGATGAAAAACTAAATCAATTTTTTGATTGATAATATCTGAAATATTAGATGCCTCTCCTCTATAATATGCACATCCATCAATGTGATTTTGTTCAGAACCAGAAGAATAATTATCCAAAGAAAAAATGTTTCCTTTATTTTGTATAATTAACTCTTCAATTAAATGTGAACCGATGTATCCAGCTCCACCAATGACTAAAATATTTTTCATTAATACC
>JAYNUL010000259.1:0-2220 GCA_038281125.1 Fidelibacterota bacterium
TAACCATACAGTCTGAAAGTAATTGCACCACCATTTGCTGAGGTAAGGTTTAATGAACTTATTGTATTTTCCTCACCACTGGAGCTAACGCTTGCATCGCTGTAAATATCAGAGCCATATGAGTCTAAACTTGTTCTTATGAAAACTTTTGAAGGGCCTGAGCTACTTCTATCATAATCAATTTCTATACTGGTTACATTTACAGTGTAGCCAGAATTTGCTGTAAGCGCCCACTCAATGTAATCATTATTAGTTATAGCATCTCCTGCAGTAGATGTTGTTGTCCAATTATTGCTATTAAAACTTGATCCAGATGCAGTTCCAAGGCCAGCTCCTCTAGAAAGTGCAGTTGCTGAAGCATTTGATGATGCTGTTGCAGATGGACTTGATTTACCTGAATAGGCAGCAATTTGAGAAAATCCATATTCAATAATCAGGAAGAAAGAAAGTAAAAGAGTAAGTTTATTCATGTTCAATTTTTAATTATATAACAATTTTCTTTAGATGAATATATTTTATATTTGAACTATTAATAAAAAATTTCTTAATTAGTTTACTACAATGGTTGTTTGCATGGGTGAATTCGTTTTATAATTAATATTTGAACCTGAATTTGTATAAGGAAAAATTTTTATGTAATAAGTATTATTTTTTGATAATGGACTTAAGGTTGTTGACTCCACGCCGTAGCTAACATATTTCAGAGTACTAGATGCATTCTCAACTGTACCATCTGATGGATCTGCAATAGATGAATATCCGACAGAGCTAGCCTTGATAAGATATCCATCAGGCAGGACTCCCGATGTTGGATCTTTCCAGTTTATCGTGATTACTCTTCCAACAGAAAAATTAGTGACATGATTTGTAGGTTCAGCGTTAGTTGTTGGACTTTCTCCTCCCCATAAATAATTTGCATACTCTGGGTGATCAATAAATGGATTGCGGTTTCCTTGATAGCTATAGATGACATCATTACGGTTTTGTTCAAAAGAACTAACCGCATCTGCAACATGCCAAGAATACAATGTTGATTGAACGCCATGATAAGGTTCTCCAGATGGTGAGGAATCAGCATAGTTAACCATTTCCAAATCAACTTCACCATTCTCACCCTCATATCTAACAACCATATAAAAGATAATTCTCGCAATGTCCCCTTTTAGAGAATCAGGAGGTTCAAAGGTTGTTGAAGTTTTAAAGCAATCGGTTGAGCCATCATAACCAGCTGGAGGAGAACTGTCTGTAACAGCATCTCCACCGTTATCAAAATCTCTATTATTCCTTGTTGAATTTATTGAGACATCTGCTGGTTTTAAATTATGGACGTCAGTTCCTGCACCCGAACTAGTACCAAAGTCACCATGACTTTTTGCCCAAACATGTTCCCGGGACCAACCATTACCACTGTTATACTCACCTGCAGCACTCATTGAGTATTGGGTGTATACACACAACACATTATTTGAATTATTAGGATCACGATCACTTACTTTTAAAATATCCCATACATCAGTACCACTACTTGTATACGGGAATTCTGTATGCCCATCAATTATATCATTGAGTGCGGCTTTTAGGGCATCATCATCTAATCCACTTGCACTATCATAATATCCGGAGGGTATGCCAGCTTTTAAACTATTTATTGCAAAAATAAAACTCAAATAAATAAGATTTAAATTATGTTTTTTAACCAATTAAAATTCAAATAATGTTATTTAGATACTAATTTAAAAAGTTTAATCTTCCATATGAACATCGGAAATCTAAATATAAAAACACCTATAATTCTTGCTCCCATGGCAGGAGTGACGGATTATCCCTTTCGAATTTTGTGCAAAGAGATGGGTGCTGGTATAGTTTATTCTGAGTTTGTGTCGGCTGATGGTATCATTCGAGAAAATATCAAAACACTAAGCCTTATACGTTTCGAAGAACCAGAGCGCCCCATTGGTATTCAAATATTTGGAAGCGATGCAGAGGTAATGAGCCAAGCAGCAAAATACGTCTATAAATCTTTTAAGCCAGATATTTTAGATATCAACTATGGCTGTCCAGTACCAAAAGTAACTAAAAAGGGCGGTGGATCAGCTGCTCTTCAAGATCTCTGCCTTATGGATGATATTACCGCTGCGGTAGTTGAATCCGTTCCCGAAATACCAGTAACTGTAAAAATGCGTGCAGGATGGAATAATGATTCCATAGTCATTCCAGAAG
>JAYNUL010000260.1:0-629 GCA_038281125.1 Fidelibacterota bacterium
TACCTCTTCTTCAGAGCCTGTAAACTCAATCTCCTCAGTTATGATCTTTCCATCGTGATCTTTAGTAATTTTTACAGTTGCAGAGACTTTATCTGATTCGTCTAGTTTATTAACAAAAGAAATCTGAACTTCTTTACTCGATACCTCATGAGAATCATGATGTTTTGTAGAATGACCACCAAGAATTGGAGCAATTACAAGACCAATTAAACAAGTAAGTTTTATTAAAATATTCATTGATGGTCCAGAAGTATCTTTAAAAGGATCTCCAACAGTGTCTCCGGTAACAGATGCTTTGTGGGCTTCGGAACCTTTATAAGTCATTTCTCCGTTTATTTCAACTCCTGCCTCAAAAGATTTTTTTGCATTATCCCATGCACCTCCAGCATTATTTTGAAATATTGCCCAAAGAACTCCACTAACAGTAACTCCTGCCATATATCCACCAAGCATTTCGGCAATTAACTGGTTATCTAGGCCGAATAGCATTGGTAAAACTGTAATAATTATTGGTGTTCCAATTGTTAATATTCCAGGCAACATCATTTCTTTGAGAGATGCCTTGGTAGAAATGTCAACACATTTATCATATTCAGGTTTCGCCTTGCCCTTCATTATTCCAGGAATCT
>JAYNUL010000260.1:639-2218 GCA_038281125.1 Fidelibacterota bacterium
GCCTTAAATATATTAATACCCTCAATTTCAGTGAATGTTACATAAGCTGCAAATAAAGCAAGAGAAGTAAGCGCTGCTGATGCAATCGCAAATCCTTTACCCGTTGCAGCAGTAGTATTACCAACTGAGTCTAAAATATCAGTTCTTTCTCTAACTATTGGATCTTGACCACTCATTTCTGCCACCCCTCCAGCATTATCTGAGATCGGTCCAAAGGCATCAATCGCTAATTGCATTCCGGTTGTTGCCATCATTGCTGAAGCAGACAAGGCTACTCCGTAAAATCCTGCAAATGCATAAGCTGCCCAAATTGCAGCAGCAAATAATATAACAGAACCAAAAGTTGAAATCATACCCGTCGCCAAACCAGCAATAATATTTGTAGCTGCTCCTGTACTTGATTTTTGAACAATCTCAAGAACAGGTTTTTTACCTAAACCAGTATAATATTCAGTGATAGCAGAAATAAACCATCCAACAATGAGACCTGTTAAAGTAGCAAAAAATACATTTATTGAAGGAATGTCTTTTAACCCTTCTTCACCAAAAAACTTCATATTTAAAGTTTCTGGAAGCATATAATCAACTAAGAAATAGCATGAAATCGCGACTAATAAAATTGAAATTCCATTACCCTTATTCAAAGCCGCCATTACTTGAGCTTCTTTAGCATCATTAGACTTTATTTTGACAAAAAGAGTTCCTATCAAAGAAATTACAATACCAACTCCGGCGATTGCCATAGGTAACAATATTGGCCCAATTCCACCAAAAGTGTCATCAATTGAACCTCCCATTTCAATTATAACGTAGTTTCCAAGAACCATTGCAGCAAGTACCGTAGCAACGTAGGAACCAAAAAGATCAGCTCCCATACCCGCAACATCTCCTACGTTATCACCAACGTTATCCGCAATTGTAGCAGGGTTAAGAGGATGATCTTCAGGAATACCTGCTTCAACTTTACCTACAAGGTCAGCTCCAACATCAGCAGCTTTCGTATATATACCACCACCCACACGAGCGAATAATGCGATAGAAGAAGCTCCTAAAGAGAAGCCTGAAAGTACGTTAAGTACCTCATCGATTCCCCATCCTTGCGCACTGTATACTGTGAATAGAATTCCTAAACCAGCCACACCTAAACCAACAACACCAAGTCCCATTACAGAACCTCCGGCAAATGCAACTTCAAGCGCTTTAGGAAGTGATGTACGAGCAGCGTTAGTTGTTCTAACGTTAGCTTTAGTCGCAACACGCATCCCAATGAATCCAGCTAATGCAGAACAAATTGCACCAACAATGAATGATACTGCAACTAGGCCGTTTGAACCTGCTTCATTCTGTCCTTTGAAAAAGAGAAGAACTGCGACAGCAGCAACAAAAACAGATAAAATTTTGTACTCAGCTTTTAGGAATGACATTGCACCGTCGGCAATATTTTTGGCAATTCGTGCCATTTTCTCATCTCCTACTTCTTGTTTCGAAACCCAGGCGTTTTTAACAAACACATAGATAAGGCCCACGATTCCGAAAGCCCATAAATAAGGTATTAATGCCTCCATATTAATTATGATTA
>JAYNUL010000261.1:0-2208 GCA_038281125.1 Fidelibacterota bacterium
GCTTACGAGTCTTGCTTATGCCGTTAGTAGTCATACTATAGAAATAAACACCACTAGACATCTGACTACCATCAAACATAAACTGATGTAAACCAGCGTCATGGTATTCATTGACCAAAGTTTTAATCTTTGCACCCCTAACATCAAACAACTCTAATACGACTTCACCTGATCGATCTAATTCGTAATTAATTTGTGTAACAGGGTTGAATGGGTTTGGATAGTTTTGCTGTAATGTGAATTTTGTAGGTCCAAGGTTTTCAACATCATTACCAACAACAACATCACCCGCATAGTCATTACTATAAACACCCACATAAACTCTATTCATGAAATCTTCATAACCAGTTGCTGGAGGATAAGTCTCCGTATAGAAGTCAGGCATCTGAAAAAATACTGCTATATCATCATCTGTACCGGTTGATGCGAGATGAACACTTACCTCAAGATTCTTATCAGGATAAATTCCACCAGGAGTATTGGTAACATTTTCAAGGTCCGTCCATGTTTCTCCAAGATCTACTGATTTCCTCATATATATATCAATATCCTGGGGGTAGTATTCCAATGTATCATCGCTCCAATAAAAGTCAGAACCCATAAAGCCTGCATACCACATCACCTGACTATCTTCCTCCTCACTTAAAGCAATTTGAGGATAAAAGTAGTACATTGGAGGATATGAGTCAGAATTGATATGAAATATATCAGAAGTTCCCCAATCTGCGTAGTAGGTATCAGAAAGATCATTAACTAAACTGAGTCTCCAATTGTTTGGCTCATCAATAGGATCAGGATTATAAAAGTAATAATGTCCAGCACTACCATATCTTGATTCTGTGTAGAGTGTATCGGCAAGACCATTCCCATCAAGATCCTGACATCCTCCGATAGAGTCAGGACATACATAAGGAACACCAACTGCAACAACATGTAGTCCACCATCATTATCTGTTCTCATATCATAATCATAATAGAGGAACATTCCAGGTGTAAGGAAACAAGGGCCGTCAACATTTGAATAATAAATGGAATCACCACATGCTATCTCAATTGTATCTCCAGTTGCCACATCAACACTATCACATACAGCGTCAGGGTACCATAATTGATTTGGATAGTCTTTAGGATTATCCGTAAAGTGTTGATACAGAGAATCTGTAATTCTAATCATGGTTTCATCATTAATATAGCCATAGCCTGAGTTTTCAAAACCTCCATCAGAAGTCCATGAATCACCATAGTCTTCAGTTTTTTTATAGAAAAATGTATGTAGAAATGGTTCTTCAGTATCACTGCCATAGGAGTAACTAACCTGCCCCATAAAACCAACACCGTCAGGATTAATATGGTAGTCAGGACCTGAAGTATAATTACCATTATCATACCATAGAGGATCAACCCCATTTCCTGCTAGCTGAGCATCGCTGGCAATAACATAGGGGTCGTTAAGGATAAAATATCCTGCTGCATGAAGATTACTCCTTATCCAATAGTAATTTGCTGGAGTATCTGACCATCCTTCGTAAATTGAATATAAAACTGGACTTCCTCCACCGCCATTAACCCAACTATTGCCATTCCATAGATCAGGTGGGTCACATGGTGTAGTACCACAGCCATTATTCATATTGAAAGGATTACTCCATGTAGAAAATTCTCCCAGTCCTTGAGAATCATAAGCATAAAGGGGATATCCACCATAGGTACCTCCACCATAATCTGAATTAGTATACTCATTCCAAATTCCAGTTGGAAAACCACCTGGAGCAAAGCCAGCACTTGGATATCTACCCTGAGGAGTTCCTGTCGCAGTTGGAAGGTTTGGCTCTTCCTCGCCACTAAAATATCTTGTATTCAGCGCCTGTTCCGTAAACCATTCTTCACCGTCTTCTGATTGAGCTGCACCAATATAACCAGCTGTAGCGGTTAGACCCTGAAATTGACGATATACAGCCACATAACCCTCGTCCATAGCATGGCCTAAAGGATTCGGTGTTGGGTTATATGCACCATATCCATTTAGTGACGAATCAATTAACACCGCTGACCACTCGCTATCCCTGTTGGAATAATCGACCTTAGGGCCAAATCGATGATCTGCACCAAATGTATTCAAATATACCGGCTCATGGACCCTTGGCATTTTTTTAGGAATTTCTCTAACTGCTTTTTTATTATTTTTTTTGACACGGCCTTGAATTGGCA
>JAYNUL010000262.1:0-2197 GCA_038281125.1 Fidelibacterota bacterium
GTTTTCTGTAGGTGTTGCTCTTACCCAAGAGCGTCGATTTTGGAATGCTTCAATCTTCAATTCAGCCCAATCCTCAACTATTTCTTTTAGTTGATCCGATTCTTGTGGATGCTCTGAAAGATTATCATTAATTAATCCCAGTAATTGATTTTTCCGTTCCTGAACTTGTCCATAGGTGGCAATTTCTTCTTTTGAAATTTCTTCTTTTTCGGCAATATTTTTTTGTCTATTCTGTTCTGCTTGACTATTTTTCTCTTTCCAATGATCTGTCAGAGCATAGACCATTACGACAAGTATAACAATTAAGACAATTGTATTAATATCCATTATAATTCCCCTTTAGAACCCAGTTCCACTAGGATTGATTCCCAAAATATTTACCCACCACAATATAACTATTGCAGATAAAGCAATAAGAGCCGCTGGCCATCCAAGGGTAGCCATACGAATAAAATCTTTTGATTCTAGCTGCCCACTAGCATAAACAATAGAACTTGCTGGGGTACCAATAACGAGCCAATAAGCCATTGATGTTGCAATTGCAAGACCCACTCCAACTAAGACAGGGTTAGTTCCTGAGCTAACTGCCATATCAAGAACAACAGGACCAATTACAGCAACAGTTGCTCCCGCACTCATCAAGTTTGTCAGAACAGCACCAATAAAACACATGAGAATAACTAATCCTATTCCTGAGTTCAAACCAAGAGGGGAGACGAGCATCATTATTTGGTCGGCAAACCAACTGGACGCACCGGTTACTTTGAAAACGGTTCCCAGACTTATACATCCAGCGTACAAAACAATAACTCCCCAACTAACTTTGTCTTCATAATCCTTCCAAGACGTTAATCCAAAAAGCATATATAGAACTGCGCCGGTGATTGCAATACCACCTAGTCCTAAAGAAAAACCGAATAGTTGATTTACCAAAGATTTGTCAGTAATCCATAGAAAGACAACAAGTGCCATGATTGCAGCAACTAACTTTTGTTGGTTGGTCATCGCACCATGTTTCTGCAGATCTTGTTTCAATAACCCAACTGCTTCACTAAGATCATCTACCTCGGGCTTGAATAACATAGGCAAAAGAAATGCCATAACTACTGACATCACGATTGTATACATTACTCCCATTGAGATCCACTGCATAAAGGAAACATCAATCCCATATTCTGCAAGAAAACCGATCATTAATGCATTTCTGGCCCCTCCGGTAGGGCTCATTGGACCTCCTATCATACACCCAACAGCAATTGTTACCATTAATAATGTGCCAAGCTTAGGGGAAGGAGTTGATTTATTCGTTAAGGTATATAGTGCTAATGCAATAGGTACGTACATAGCTGCTACAGCATGTTCCCCAACAAATGCTGTAGGAATTGCGGTACCAAGTAGGATTCCAATTACTATTGACCGAGTTTTTGTACCAGCGAGATTTACAACAAGCATCCCCACTCGTTTATCTAAGCCATATTTTACCAAAGTTGCTCCTAAAGCTAATGATCCTGCAATGAACCACACTGCATCATGGGCATAGGTTAGTGCTATGGTTTTTGGCGCAGTTATGCCAAAAAATAATTGAACCAAACCTATTAGCAATGCAACCGCAGGCATTGGAACCGCTTCAGTGGCAAAGAACACTACACACGTGGCTAGCAATGCAATCGTGAGTTGAATATGTGTTGCTTTTAGGTTTACATCAGCTGATGGATCCGCTCCAAAAAGATCCTTTGCTTTTGCAAGCATTGAATCTGGTGTAGGTAAAATAAGTCCAATCAGGATGAAAATTAATACTCCGATTCCAAACCATTTGAAATCAGTAGTTTTGGCGAAACCGCCGCTGTTATTATTATTTGAATCGCTCATATGTACTGCAAATGTGGCACAGAAAAATCTTAAAATCAATAGTGCGCATTTAAAACGGGGTTTCCTTTTTGATTTCAATATATTAACCTAATTTTGGATTAAGAAATGAAAATATTCAGATTCCTAATACTTGCATCGTTAATCTCCACTCAGTCCTTTAGTGATGATAGCGGCAATAAAAAATTTAAATTTTCTAAGGTAATGGCTGTTCCAGATTTAACTTTTTTGAATAATGTATACACTGGACTTGACATATTGGAGCAAATGGATTTTGAACCTCTGAAAAATAAAAACATTGCTATACTCTCAAATCATACTGCAGTAAACA
>JAYNUL010000263.1:0-2190 GCA_038281125.1 Fidelibacterota bacterium
GTCCTGGTATTGTGTTTACCTGACTATTTAGTGAGTTTACTGTAGACTGTAGCTGCGATACTTGATTTGAGTATTCTGTTATTTTTGAATTAAGCTGACTTATCTGTAGTTGGTATCCTTCTATTAAAGAAGTATTGTCCTCCTTAGCACAGGTTAACAATAATAGTAGGGATAAATAGATAGGGAGTCTTTTCATTGGTTAAATTTAATAAAATCATGTAGAAATACGTCGAAATGCCTTCTACTCTATTTGTAACCAGTTGATAGTAAATACTATAAACTAAAAAAGATATACTGTATTGGGGAAGTGAATTAACTTACTGATAATTAGTGTTAATTATTATTCAACTTTTATAAATTTAGAGCCATTCCACTCCCAAATATGATTCTTTGAATGAAAATCCAAGAACAAACTATTAGTCGAAAAAATTTCCATAAATCCATCATTATCTGTATCATCCACTCTTATACCAGTTCTTAGTCTATTATCAATTGTGCAGTTTCCAAATATTACACCATCATCTGATGCATAACCATCATCAATATATTGACTTGTTACATCTAAAATTTCTCTCTGATTAAATTTCAATACTTGTATAAAATGACCTTCTTGTCTATCAATTGGATAATTTTCTAAATGTTTTTTTTGTCTTGCAATAATTAACTCTTTATTTCCATCGCCTTCAATATCCTTGAATTGAGCTGTATACTGTTCGTTATAATCAATAACTTCAGGTATACCAACTATATTATTATACTTAAACCTGATAACATCAGAGTTTCCTCCAAGTTCATGAACATATCTATCTTCTACCTCTCCAAAAATAATTTTTCCTTCAGGTATATCTGGCAAGTATGGAAATTCTCCAATTTCAACTTTTTTTTGATATTCGCCCTCTAAGCCAGGTAAAAAAATATCAATTACACCATCTCCGTCAAAGTCATCAATTATTTGACTACTATTAAAACTAAAGTATAACCCGCCAACATTAAAATCATTGATTAAATCTGGGTTTTCATAATCAAAGAAGTCTTTACTATTTTCATAGGGGTTATTTAAATTTTCAAATTGAAAATTACCTTTGTTTATGTAAACATGAGGCCCAGAGGCAGAAACAATATCTAATAGTCCATCCATATTCATATCAACAGGAAAATTTTGCGTAGTAAATTGAAATGGGTTGAACTCATGTATTTTAAAATCATTTAATTCATTAAGCCTATTTTCTAGGAACAATATTTCATTACCGGGCTGGTCATGACCAACTGCATCAGGAACTCCTTGTACTATAAAATCTGGGTCATTATCATTGTCTAGGTCAGATAATATTACCCAAAATCCCATTTTAACTTTTATCTCACTGAGTCCTGAAAATGTGAATTCTTGATATTTGTATTCTCCATCTTCATATAGATAGAACTCAATTGGCAAAGCATCACAACCAAAACAAAGACCAAAATTTGAAATTCTTGTGAATACCAAATCTTCATAACCATCTCCATTTAAATCTGGATAAAGTATATTTCCATAAGTACTTCCTGGGTATCTTTCTAAAAAGTTTGCTCCAAGATAAACCTGACCTTCTTCCATTTCATTTATACTTTCACCATTATAAACAGGATATGGATAAGGTTCACCATTGTTACACCTTTCCAAAAATTGCATATTGTTCCTTCGATTTAAATGCTCAATTAATTCTAAATTAACTCTTGCTCTTGAATTATTTCCATGAAGGTATGCACCATGAGGCTTGTTATAATCCCTAAAAACAGGTGCTGGTTGAACTCTAAATGAGTAATTTATTGGAGTTATGTAGTCATTTTGGTCAGTTATTTCTATACTTATGTAGTCTTTACCAGCTATTGTTCTGTCCCAGTCTACATTTTTAATAATATTTGTTGAATAGCTTATAATTACATCTCCTTCTAGTTCATTTATATCAGGTAAAGATTCAACATTTATATTTCCATATTCAGCTGAAATATTAAAACTTTTAAACCCGTTTGGAACACTTATTGGGATTTTTAAGGTATCCAAAGAGTTTATTGTAAATAGTTTTGATTTTGATGGTAAATTAATAGTGGCGGGGATATCAATAGGACTAAGAATTAATTCAAGAGATTCTATCTGTTGATTAAGTGAAGCTATAGTCTCTTCTAAACTTGTTATCTCATCATTTAAATCAGGTA
>JAYNUL010000264.1:0-2187 GCA_038281125.1 Fidelibacterota bacterium
ATTCTATGACCTATAAGTCCTCCAGTACATGATTCAGCAATTGATAATGATATGTTATTTTCTAAAGCTTTGCTTACCACTATTTGTTCCATTGAATCATCACCAATAGCAAATACTGCGTCGCCAAGTATTGTGGTAAGCTGATCTTTCAAAGATTGCATATATTTAATTTTGTTCGATGAAATTCTTATATCGACACCAAATAATGAAGGATAGTAACCAATATCACAATCATGCTCACTTCTGATGGGGGAGGAAATCAGTTCGATTAGCTTAGACTCTGGAATACCAGTTGTTCTAATGGTTTGCGAAAAAAGGGCCATGCTCACCCTTTCTTTTAACCAGGGAATTATAGTAGCATTTGTCATAGCTTCCATCTCAGCTGGGACTCCTGGCAAAGAAAATATTACCATACCATTAATTTTAAATTTAAATCCACGGGCAGACCCGATTGAGTTATCAATTACATCGCCATTTTGAGGCACTAAAGCTTGGCATCTATTTGACTCTGGAATATCTATACCCAAACTCTTGAATTTTTTTGATAATTTGTTCCAATAATCCAGATCAAACTTTGATTCTGTTTTAACGTATTTAAATAAGACCTCTCTTGTAATATCATCGTCAGTCGGGCCAAGGCCCCCAGTTACGATAATACAACCTTCTTTTTCATTGACAAGGAAATTCAATGCATTTATTATTGGTTTCTCTTCATCGGGAACAACTACTTGTCTATCTACTCTGCAACCGATTTTAATAAGCCTATTTCCCAACCAATTTGCGTTCGTGTTCATGGTTTTACCAGATAATAATTCATTGCCAATTGATAAAATTGAAACCTTCATTGATAAAAGTATAAAAGGCTTTGTGTTACTAGGCATGCTAAAATTCCAGCAACCACGTCATCCATCATGACACCGATTGAATCATCCATATCGTCCATTACCTGAACTGGACCTGGCTTAAAAATATCAAATAGCCGAAAAAGGAAAAAAGAAACGAAGCCCCATTTAATCTCGTGCGGTACAAGATATAGCGATATCCACATTCCTACCCATTCATCTATGACTATTTCTTTTGGGTCTTTCTTATTCCAAGCTTCAATTAATACAGTAGAGACAGCTATTCCTACGAAAAAGATTCCACCAGTAATGAGAAGAAAAAGAGGATCGATAATGGAGGGTTTTAAAATAAACCACACACCTAATGCAACTAAGCTACCTACCGTTCCTGGTGCAAATGGAGATTTCCCAACGTATAGAACGGTTCCTATAATTTCAGCCAACTTAAGTTTCATTATGGTCTAGAAATTGTTTTATCGTACTTTTATTATCGTTTAAATAGGTCAGTCCTGTAAAAACCGTGAAAATTGTTATGAAAAGAGTTAGGTTATACACTAAGCTAAATTCTTTCTCCAACTCTAATATAGAATTAGCCCATACATATTGCATACCTTTTAATCCCAATACAAACAGAGTAAAAATAATTATAATATATTGAACTGTAGTCTTGGTTTTTGCTATCAGAGATGTAACCATTGATAGCCCTTTCTGTTCGACGACCATTCTTAGTCCAGTAACAAAAAGATCTCTGAAAATTATTAGTCCCACCATCCAAAATTCAATTATCTCTAAATATGCAAATGAAATGAAGGCTGAGGAGACTAAAATTTTATCCGCAAGAGGATCAAGAAATTTACCCTCTGGAGTAATTTGGTTATACTTACGAGCGTAATAACCATCATATGTATCTGTCACACATGCGATTATAAATAAAACAAACGCAATGGGATGTCCGTATTTATAGTCTGAAAATAATGAAATTATAAAAAGAGGAGTTAAGCCTATTCTAAAAACAGTCAGTATATTTGGAAGATTTAAACGGATACCCTACCCTCCATTGCTCGAATAAGTGTTGCTTCATCTACATATTCGAGATCACTTCCTACTGGAACACCTCTTGCAAGTTTTGTTACACTCGCACCTTTTTTGCCAAGAATATTTGATAAATATAAAGCTGTTGTTTCGCCCTCCACACTTGGATTTGTTGCTATAATGACCTCCATCCCTTCAACCACTCTATCTAAAAGTGTATCTATATTTAAGTCTTCTGGCCCAATGCCATCAAGAGGAGAAAGAGCTCCTCCAAGAATATGATATTTTCCTGAAAAACTATTTGTTTTCTCGA
>JAYNUL010000265.1:0-2169 GCA_038281125.1 Fidelibacterota bacterium
CAGTAGCAGTTAGCGGAGATATTATATTATCTACTGGATCCTTGCAGGATCTCAGTGAAAAATTTCCATCTGCGAAAGTTTCTAAAGAATTTGAAAACGCATTTATTGTGCCAGGATTCATTGAACATCATATTCATCCTTTCTTGTCTGCAGTAACCATGAATTCTGAGATTATTGCAATTGATGATTGGGATTTGCCTGGTCAAACTTCTATAGGAGTCCGTGACAGAAATGGATACTTACAAAGATTAATTTCTGCTGAGGAAAAGAAGCCACCAGACATGCCGTTAATTAGCTGGGGATATCATCATTATTTTCATGGCAAGCTAAGTAGATATGATTTGGATAAAATCTCATTAACAAGACCAATCGTTGTTATCCATAGGTCATTTCATGAGTTTATTTTAAATTCAGTTGCAATGGAGATCCTTGGAATTGAAGAATCTCAATTTCAAATTCCCGATGAAGACAAACCCTTTGCTAACTTTGATGAGGGACATTTTTCTGAAAGAGGAGCAATATTAGTTTTGGGGAATTTAATGAGCTTGCTTGGTACACCTGAGATGCTTATTAATGGACTGAGATTAACTATTGACCACCTTCATTCTAATGGAGTTACAGTAATTGGTAATCCTGGTGCAATGTATAATCCAGGAATCCAACAGGCTAAAAATTTAGTTTTAGGCAACTTAGACAATCCAATCGAATCTTACTTTATGCCTAATGGACTTCATTTATCAGAAAACCATGATCTAGATGATATTTTGGAAGCTACTGTCTCTAAAACAAAGTGGGGTAAAGGCAAAGTTTCATATTTAGATAATCAAATTAAACTCTTTGCCGATGGCGCTATGTATTCACAAAAAATGATGATGCGTGATGGTTATCTTGATGGTCATGATGGCGCATGGTTGATTCATGAAGATATTTATAAGGCACTCTTCAAAATTTTTTGGGATGCAGGTTATCAAATTCATGTTCATCAAAATGGCGATTTAGGATTGGATAGAGTCCTTGATGTGCTTGAAGAAAATTTAAAAAATAAACCAAGAGAGGATCACAGAACAACGGTTGTTCATTTTGGATATTCTGCAAAAGATCAAATCCAACGACTAAAAAAATTAAATGTTCTTGTTAGCGCAAATCCATATTACGTAACCACCTTATCTGACCTATACAGCAAAGAGGGTGTTGGGTTTGAGCGTTCACAAGAAATGGTAAGGCTAGGAGATTTGGAAAGAGAAAATATACCTTTTTCTCTTCATTCAGACATGCCTATGGCACCAGCATCTCCTCTTTTATTAATGGATGCTGCAATAAATCGAGTTAATTTTGCGAATAAAGTTGCAGGCCCAAACCAAAGAGTATCAAAACTTGCTGCACTAAAGGGGGTTACTATAAATGCTGCTCATGTGATGCAAATTGAAGATCAGTATGGATCTATTGAGAGCGGAAAATTTGCTAATTTCACCGTACTTGAAAAAAACCCTCTATCTGAGGAATCACACTCAATAAAAAATATAAAAGCGCTTGCAACATTTTCGAAGGGAACTCACTACCCGATAAATAACTGATGTCAAAAGACTTAAGAATAGCAATCATTGGTGCAGGAATGGCAGGTATCCTAGCTGCAATTAAACTTAAAGAATTTGGAATTAAAAACATAACTATTTTTGAAAAGGCGGATGGGGTAGGTGGAACCTGGAGAGATAATAGTTATCCAGGCTTACATTGTGACGTTCCATCCCATCATTACACTTATAGTTTTGAAAGAAATCCTAATTGGTCAAATTATTATTCCTCTGGACCAGAGATTCGTAAGTATTTTGAGGGAATTTTTTTTAAAAATGATCTTGATCAAATTTGCTTATTCAAGACTGAAATCATAAGTCTTGCTTTTGAAGAAGGTGTTTGGGAGATTGCTACCAATAAGGAACAGACCTACGAAGCTGATATTGTAATTGGAGCAACAGGAGTTTTGCATCATCCACATTTGCCAGAGATAGAAGGCATAAGCAATTTTAATGGGCATAAGTTTCATAGCGCCAGATGGGATCATGAGCTTTCATTAAAAGACAAAAAGATAGGCGTTATTGGATCAGGATCCACCGGGATTCAAATAGTAAGTGCCTTATCAGTAAAATGTAAGCATTTATTCCATTTTCAAAG
>JAYNUL010000266.1:0-2155 GCA_038281125.1 Fidelibacterota bacterium
TTGGGTATTTTGATCTGACTGAGGACGTAGCAACCACTGAGTTTGTAACCAAATTGAGTTCTGAGAGTGTTTTGATACCGCAGTGTGGCTTAGCACCCGGAGCAATCAATATTTGTGCTGCTCATATGATGAAGGAATTTGATGAGGTTGATGAAGTATTGATGAGAGTGGGCGCGCTACCAAAATACACCACCAATGAAATGAGTTACTATCTCAGCTGGTCAACCAATGGATTAATTAATGAGTATTGCAATTCTGCAGATGCAATTTACGAAGGTGAAAAAGTTAAAGTTATGCCTCTTGAGGGCATGGAAAAATTGATAATTGAAGGCAAGAGTTACGAAGCTTTCAATACATCAGGGGGGTGCGCTACTATGTGCGAAACATTTCAGGGCCAAGTCAAAAATCTAACATACAAAACCATTCGATATCCAGGACATCAGGCACATATGAAATTTCTTTTTAGTGATCTGCATTTAAAGAAAAATCGCGATATTTTGGAAAATTTATTTGATAAAGAAGTTCCTAGAACCACGAACGATGTTGTGATCTTTTTCGTTAAAGTGATCGGAAAAATTAATGGGATTCTTCAAGAGCAGACTTATTGCAAAAAAATTCAGGGCGCAAGTGATTTTAGCGCCATCCAACTTACCACCGCATCCGGAGTCTGTTCTGTGCTTGAAATGTATCTTGAGAATAAGATTCAAGGTTCTGGGTTTGTTGCTCAAGAATCAATAGATTGGCAAAGTTTTCTTGCCACGACATATGGAAAGGTTTATCAGTAAATTATTCTCATTTGTCTTCAGCACAACTATTCTTTTACTCTTATACCCCTTAAATGCAGAAGACATCAAGGGCTCCATAAGTTTTACTAATACAGGTCTTGATAGCAATTGGGATTTTATTCCAGTTGAAAATTCATCTTTTCAGAGGTATGAAGAGGATGAGAGAGAACTCTTAATTCATTTCAATAAAATTACTCTTGGCTATAACATGGGCGCACGACAATTAAATGCCAAGAGAGCAACATATCCAAAAGACATTGATACATCAATCAATCATACGATTAAAACCATTGGACTAAAATTTTCTGATACTGAAAATATTGCAATCTCATTCAAAGAACAAGTAATTGGCGATCAGCTTTTTAATTGCTATCAAAGAGGCTCTCTGGTTATAGGTCAGTGTTCTGAAGCAGACATAAAAATCTCAACAACCATAGAGAAATACAATCAACTTGATGGAGCCATAATTTTATTGCAGGGCAAATCAAGCACTAAAGCACTGCATTACCTTAAGGAAGTTACAAATAAATATATCGACTCCTTTGGCATCGGCTATAAACAACAAACAGTGTCCTCAGATTGGTTAACTCCTTTAGAAGAAATAAGATCCTCTGTTATTTTAGATTCAACAATTAATGGAGAGAGGGTTGGTGATGTTATTGCAGAAATACTCGAAGACCTGCCACCACGAAGAGACTGGCTGACACATGTTTTCTCCATTGACTTAAGAAAAGAGTTCCTGGTGAGACAGGGCAAACTGTATTTAGACAATCAATTACTATATGGTTTAAGAAGTTCTTTTGATGGCACAAAACAACACAACAAATCTTTTAATAATGTTTTTGAATCTGGACTAATCTACCAAGTTGGCAAGTTTGACATATCGATTTTTTTTAGACATTATCAAAGGTTCCATTTGTGGAAAGATGATCTGTACTACAGTGGAAGATCAGCTAAATATTTCGATGAAATGTTTGGTGAAATAGGGGGGGAAATTAAATTTTCATTTTAGATGAATAAATTTATTAGAACTGCTCTTACAGCATTATCAACTGTCATATTGGTTACATGCGGAGGCGGCGGTGGCGGTGGAGCAGCACCTGCACCAGTACCAGCCCCAACACCAGCCCCAACACCAGCCCCAACACCAGCCCCAACACCAGCCCCACTAGCTATCTCAACCATTAATCAGTGCTTTGATGGTGAATGCTATGACGTCATCCAATTACAGGGCGCCGACATAACAAATACTCCTGGTGGATCAGCGATAACTGAACTGAGAACTGTTTATGGTTATAAGACAGATGAAGATAGTAAATTAGGGACATATGAAGGAAGTGCTTGGCCCTACGTAACAACAACTCAGGACA
>JAYNUL010000267.1:0-2136 GCA_038281125.1 Fidelibacterota bacterium
ATCAATTATTATTTTTTTAACATATCACTATATCGGAGTATTTGGAAGAAATGCTGCAGAGGATAGTACTTTAAGTCCTTTTATGGGTAGTTGGATTTCAACTATTGTAATTGCACCTTTTGCTATATATCTAACCAAAATTGTTTCAACAGATAGAGGTTTTAGTATAAATGTATTTGATAGAATTTCAGAATTATTAAAAAATCTAAAAATTAATAAATGAATAGTATTAAACTTGACAAAATAGAAGATGCAATTGATGCTATAAAAAAAGGAGAAATAATAATTGTTGTTGATGATGAAAATCGTGAAAATGAAGGTGATTTTATAACTGCTGCTGAAACAATTGATTCTGATAAAATTAATTTTATGGCTAAATATGGAAGAGGTCTTATCTGCGTTCCAATGTCAGATAATTTATGCTCTAAACTTAATCTTGAAAAAATGGTTCCTAATAACACAGATCCATTAGAGACAGCTTTCACGGTTTCTGTAGATCTAAAAGGAAATGGAGTCACATCTGGTATTTCATCCTCTGATAGGGCCAAGACAGTTCAAGCTCTAGTTGATAGTCGAACAAAGCCGGATGATCTTCAAAGACCAGGACATGTATTCCCATTAATAGCTAAAGATGGTGGAGTATTAAGAAGAACAGGGCATACTGAGGCTGCAATAGATTTTGCAAGACTAGCTGGTTTTAAATCAGCAGGTGTGATTGTTGAGATTATGAATGACGATGGTTCTATGTCAAGGCTTCCTGAACTTTATAAAGTTGCAGAAAAATTTAATCTTAAAATTGTTTCAATTGAAGATCTTGTTGCTTACAGAATGAAAAATGATAGTCTAATTGATAAAATTTTTGATGAAAATATAAAAACCAGTTTTGGTGAATATCGATTAAGAGCATTTAAACAAACAAATAATGATCAGGTTCATATAGCACTTACACTTGGGGATTGGAAGCCATCTGAGACTATTTTAACAAGAATTAACTCTTCCATGAGCGACAACAATGTAACAAAAGTTCTAAAAGGGACCAATGAAATTAAGTATGATGAAATTTTCAAAAAAATAAATGATCAAGGTAAGGGTGCAATTATATTTATTAATCAAAGTCAATCTCCAAAAAATATAATTGATAAATTAAAGTCTCTAATTGAGCCCTCAGAAAGACCTAAAATTGACTTTAGGGATTTTGGGATAGGTGCTCAAATACTTCATGAAATTGGAATTTCAAAAATTGATTTACTCACTAATTCAAGACAAAAACCAAGAATAGGTTTATCAGGATATGGACTTAGTATAGAAAGTTATTCTAAGTATTAAATGTATCTAGCCAAAGCTTAACTGCCATATATGAGACCATAATCAGAAGTGTAATTCGTATAACTTTATCTCCTTTCTTTACAGACCATCTGCTTGATAACCATGCTCCTGCTACTGAACCAAGAACCATCCATAAACCAACCATCCATAAAATTTTTCCATCTAAAGCAAATATTAAAACTGCTGCAATAGAATAAATAAATACTGAAAAAGCTTTCACAGAATTGGTTCGTAATAAGTTCATTCTATTTATTTGAGTTAATAATAGCATAATCACAATACCTACACCTGCTTGGAGAAATCCGCCATAAACTCCTATGAAAAAGAATCCAATTAAGCCTCCGATTAGATACTTACCAGATAACCTTTCCGGTAGATCTAGAGACGCAATTGATTTAGATCTAAATACAATAATTAGTCCAACTGAAATCATAATAATTGCAAGGAATCTCTTAAATGTATCCCCATCAATATCAATAGCTATTCTAGCTCCTATAATTGCACCAAATGTAGCTACTGTTCCAAAATATAACCCCCATGGGTGAGTAGTTATTCCTTTACTTCTATAACCATAACTTGCAACTAAAGCTGCAGTAATTACCATCAGCCTGTTTGTTCCGTTAGCAGTAGCTTCATCGAGTCCCAAGAAAAGAATTAGAACAGGTAAAGTAACTAAAGATCCCCCACCTGCAAGTGTATTAACAACACCAGCAAAAAGACCGATACCAACTAAAATTAAAATTGAATTTATATCTAAAAACATGATATAAATAACAAGATAATTCTTTTTTATTTACATAAAGTTTTAAA
>JAYNUL010000268.1:0-2089 GCA_038281125.1 Fidelibacterota bacterium
CACCTATGGGGCGTATGAGGTTTTAAGTGCCTTCCTTAATCCGTACTCCCCACAAAGCATTTGAAAAGAAAGTCCGTTTACTGTTTCTTTGATAGAAGTTAGATTTAAATATGAAAAATATTCTAGCTAGGGGTGGAATTGAGTTTATAGCCGTATTTTTAGGTATAGCTTTATCTTTATGGGTGGATGAATTTCAAAAGTCAAAAGAGGCAAAAGAATTAAATAATCAAATTTTAAAAAGATTGCATGATAATCTTGAGGCTGATTCTACAGATGCGATGTGGAACTATAAAGCACATCTTGTTTCGAAAAGAGGTAGTAGAAAGGTTGTAGATTGGTGCGAAAATGGACAAAAAGAAAATGATTCACTAGATATATTTATCTCTTCAATAGCAATAACCACATTTTTTGTAAACAATGAAGAAGAGTATAATGCCTTAAAATCATCTGGTAGAATGGAACTAATAGACAATGAAGACCTTGTGAAAAAGCTTCATGATTACTATACATTAGTCGATTTTGTAAAAACTATTGATGTGAGAATTGCCGACGCTAGTTTAAATCGTTTTATACCGTTTATGATGGATTATGCTGATTTTCATGGTTACAAAGAATCTAGAATCGTTTACGATATTTACGAGGTATTTGAATTGGTCACTATGCCTCCTGTTGCAAAGTTAAGAATGTTTGCAAGCAATAAGTTGGGTGTCTCTGAAAGAACTTCAAAACGGTATTTACAATTGGCTGAACAAGTAACTACAATCAGAAGGATGATTAGAAAGGAATTAAAAAGCTAAATGACTAAACACCTCACACTACTAGTACACAGAATATTTCCAATATTCCTATTCATTGGATTGGCTTGGGGACAATTTTTTGACTCAAAAGGAATTTCATTTGGTATTGGAGATACGGAAACAGGAATAAGCCTTATTGGGTTTAACTTATCTAAAAATATAGATGACAATTATACTATCTTTTTTGGTGCAGGAAGTTTTTTTTATGTTAATCCCATATGCATTGGGATAAGAAATTATAAAGAGTCTGAAACTGGAAAATCATCTTATCCTTTTTTTTCAATACAATATTCAATTTCTTCAACAAGTGGTTATTTTATTCCCACCTTTGGGCTAGTGACTGAACGAATACTCGATGGTGATTCAGCAAAATTAAAAGCAGGATTAATGACATTCCTAGCACCCAGTGGGGTTGGGGTAGGACCAATTTTGAGATTTGAAAAAAACTTTTGATGAATTCAAAGAAATTAAATGACTAAACACCTCACACTAATACTATTCATTGTGTTGGCTTGGGGAGAAAGTAATTCTGATATATTAGTATTTAAAAATGGTCTACAGTATAATGGAGATTTTCTAAAGGTTGAAAAAAATAAAATATATTTTAAGCCTAAAGATTCTGCTAATTATCAAAATGTTTTTACACATCAAATAGAAAGGGTTGAATTAAAGAATGGAGAGATACTCAATTTCAAAGATGTAAATAAACTAAATAGTCATATCTTTGAAAAGCATATTGATAAAATTCCATTTTTCGAACTTAAAAAAGGACAGAAAATTTTAAGATTTGATTCAGGACAAAGGTTAATTATCAATAATGATATTAATGGTGCGTTTGAAAGTATGACTAAAGAACAAATGCATATTCGTTCAGATACATCGCTAATACCAGTTACGATATCTTCAATTACTAAAATTAATGTTCAAGATACTGTTTACAAAAGTTTTGCTGACGGTGCATTAATTGGAGCAGCAATTGGCATTGTACCAATTGCTATAGCATCTATTGGAAATCCAGAAGAGGCACATTATGGAATTGTTTTTGCAATTGTACTTGCACCCATTACATCGATTTTAGGTGGATTAACAAGTCTTATCATTCCAAAGAAAACGCAAACCAAAACATACCCAATTAAAAAAGGTGAATGGGAAATTATTGTACAATAGAATGACTAAAGTATTTCCAATATTCCTTTTCATTGGGTTGGTTTGGGGACAAAGTTTAAATCAAAAAGGTTACTTAAGAAATCTAGAAGCATCAATTTGTATGAACCATTGCGGTGAATATTTCC
>JAYNUL010000269.1:0-2084 GCA_038281125.1 Fidelibacterota bacterium
ATTCTTGATATTTTCTAATAAAAAACCCCCTAAACGGGGGTTTTTTATTATTGAAAGCAAAGTTAGTGTTTAGAGACTAACTTTAAAACTCATCCTGATTTGTCTACCAGATCCATAGAACACTTTAGGTGCACTGTTTGATCCATCATCTTCAAATCCTTGATCTTCTGCATAGGATACATATTCAGTATCAAGCGCATTAAGAACGTGAGCCCCTAACACTAAATCTGTACCCATTAGATTCATTTTATAGGATAGATGGAGATCCATCAGGTTAAAGGCATCCAATTTGACAACATCTTTTACACCAGTTACTGCGTCTTGAAGAGCTTGAGGATCATCTGTATCTAAGACCCTGTCTGCTGGATCAAAACCTGCATAAAAGTTGTCATTTACTTGGAAAGTAGTATTTATTCTCAATCCGTCCATTGGCATTAAGTTTAGACCAAAAGCCATTTGAGTTTGAGGTTGGAACCCTACTTTTAAACCATCAGTATATAATTTTACTTCTGTAGTATTTGTTCTATCATAGTCTGAGCTAAATGTTGCATCAACATTTTCACCCCATGCCCAATTTCCAAAAGATAATGCTGCATCAACAGAAAGCATATCCATTGGTCTTACATCGGCCTCTACTTCTACACCAGAATGATTAGCGCTGAGACCGGTGATATTATAAATATCAGGGGCACTATATAGAGTAAGTGACTTGTCTTCCCATGTGTTGTTGTAGTATGTAGTAGTAACGTCAAATAAGTCACTTCTGTATGAAACACCAACATCCATTGAGGTGATTGACTCATTTTTTGCACCAGTATTTGGCGTGTTACTGTAAGACAAATACGCATTTGAAAACTTTGGTGCTTTTGACATATTCCCTGCTGCAAGAAAAACATTCAAGTTTTCATTAACGTTAAAATTAAAACCTAGTTTTAGAGCATTCCCCGGGAAAATTAATACCTTTGAGAATTCATCTCCTTCAGTTTCATTATACTGTTCTTGTCTTTGATACCTAGAAACAGATTGTGCGCCACTAAGGACTGCTGACCATGAATCAGTTGAGTACTCTGCCTGAGCCCAGCCACCATACCAATCGTGGTACCCTGTATTGTGGTAATCAATTAGGCCACCCACATCACGCATTCTTTCAGTACCTGTTTCACCAGCTTTTGCATAATGATGTACATAATAGTCTCCGCCTAATAGGTTTACTACTTCTCTATAGTGTTCGCCAGCATATGAACGGATATCGACACCTGTTGTTATGTTAAGATTATCATTAATGGTTCTATTATAGGTTGATAAAATTCCAGTCCAATCATGATGATTTACAGATGCTCTAATGATTCTTTTAGAGCGACGCATTTCATCACTGTAAGTTGTATCAAACTCAGAGCCACTTGACCATTGTTGATTATTCGCGATCACCTGGGTCCAGTCAATGGTTCCACTTCCATCAGACATTTCAGCAGGGTTAAAATATTTATAATAGTCATCTACACCATCATCACCCATAAATGTATCACGTGTGTTCATTGGGCCTGTTCCACCACCTCTGCCTTTTGATCCATAAAAAGTTGTGGAAAGACTTGCTTTCTCATCCACATTCCACTTCCAATTCAAACTCCATACAGGTTTGTGGTAATAGTTTGTTCTGGTATTAATGAGATATTTATCACCTACCTGTTTGGTATGCATGATGCCACCAAATAGCACATCGTGGGCCCAATCTGTGCTACCACGATGGCCAACACTATTATCATTAAGATCTTCATATTGTTGTTCAGTCAGGTAACCCCAGCCACTACCATATCTGTGCGGGCTAGCTCTGCGAAAATCATCACTGCCACTATAATCGGTTGACCCAAACTCTTTCCAATCTTCTACCGTATATATCTGGTCTTCATCTCTTTGTCCATGTTGCTGTGGAGCTCCAAGAACATTGGCATCTAAAGTATGCTTGCCATTACCAAATGTTTTATGTGCAGAAAAGTAATAGGAGTATGCATCAGACCAGGTGCCATCAACATATCCATTCCATGTTTTTTTGGCAACTAGTCCGGATAAAGCAACACCATTATCTA
>JAYNUL010000270.1:0-2078 GCA_038281125.1 Fidelibacterota bacterium
TTATTCATTCAGCTTTATAGAATGGAATCAGTAATCTCATAAATGTATGTGTAGCTCATGATATTCCAGTCATAATATCCAGTAGGTGTTGAATCCAAGGGCATTGGAGCTAACCTAGATCTTACTGTATCCTCATTTTCTAAAGAATAAATTTTCAATTGATGCAAAGGGAATATTACTTCAGGCTCAATGTGTCCCTCAAAAAGGGGAAAGGAATATCCTCCGGTTTTCAAGCTTAAAATAGTGTCGTAGTAGGTATTCTGTTCAAATTGAGCATAGTATACAATATCTTTAGAGGATTTATTGCGTATTACAACTCCTTGATTTGTCGTTTCTACTTTGGTACAAGATGTCATTGCTATTACTGTAGCAATGATTATTAGTCTATTTATCATCATTGTAAAATGTATATGTATTTGTACTTGTTAAATACGCTCTTACGGTCAGTTTCTATGTTCGTACAGGTCTCAATTATATCGTACGTAGTGTTGCCTGTCTGCTCTGTCCAATCGCCCTCAACGTGAATGGCGTTTGCTGTCGGCGCATTAATGTAATTTTTAATATTAGTACACCATTTTTTCCATTGCCAAGGAGATGTTCCCCAAAAGTCCCTGAAATCCGAATATTTTTTTGCTCTTCCTATCAAGTTGTTATGTAAGTCCATTTGTTTAGCAGTACAGGTGTTGTTCGTCATTAGTGATGATTCTTTTATTCCACCTAAAATCCAGGCAGTTGTCTTTCCACAATATCTTCTAGTTAGCATTTGCCAAGTGATATGTCTAAACGCATCCCTTTTAGTATCTCCAGAATACAAATTTGGATAAAACTCTTCAGCTTTGTCTTCAGCGCGATTTTTACATTGAATAGCTCGCCATGAAATCCAGGCCACTCCAACCACAGCACTTGCCGATGCCACCGGGAATTTTAATACCAATCCAAAAATACCTGCTGTTTTTCCAGATTGGTTGATGTTCATTATGTCTTCATAAGTTGCTGGATGACCGGTTGAAAATCCAGATGCTAAATCTTCATATTGATTCCATAAAAAACTGTCTGTTGAATCCATAGCAAGGATGTCCGCCTCCATATTTAAAGTTGGGATTGTATCGGACTCTGTAAATTCCAGAGTATCTACATAAGTCGGTGCGTTTGATAATAAATTGAAAAGTACTGAATCGTTATCCTCAATCATACCTACATATGCCTCAGTAGGATACATCGTGATGAGTCTATTTTCTAAATGGTTTATGTAATTTGTGTCTCCTACTAAATCAGATTTCAGCACTTTATTCGGATTTGATATGAGATACTCACGATGGATAACATGTATTACTTGAGCATCAAAAGCGAGAATATCATACTCTTCGATTAGATCATTATCGGTGTTAATTGACATTGAATAATTCATATCAATAGTCTCCTTTTTACACGAGTACAATAGAGCAACTATTGACATGAGTTGTAGAATTTTTCTTTTCATGGTAATTAAAAGTCTTTCAAGGTTAATTAGATACTTATAAACTATTTGAGGCTGACAGGATGACAAATGTATAGAGCTTGAATTACCATTGAAATGGTGAAATTTCACCAGTTGAATCCATTATAGTCATGTGTTTTTTTTGTATTCGCAGCACTTGGCGTCAATTTTATGGCTCTGTAGCTTTATCTCTCTAGAGTTTATAATTCTATATAAATGGCTCGCTCAACACAGTCAAAATACCCCACCACCGCAACCGCCTATACTATAGGGCGGTTGCGGTGGTGGGGTTATATCTATAAGATATTAAGCGCGATTAATACTTAACTATATTAAAATGAGCTGATTAGAGTATTTTGATGTGACATCAGCCTTTCAAACGATGAAAAATGACTAACTTGCAGATACCTGCGAAGGCCTGCATAATGGGTATGTTTTCGTCCCTTGGAAAATGTGGTCTCCAAACGGGTTACCACAACTGCAAATAGTGGTTTAATGACTGATAATCAGTACGGTAAAATATATGGATCGAGCCCTGCTGGGCCGCGCTAAAGCTCTATCCCAATTGATATGTGTAGGATTGGTTGATTAATCTTTCTTT
>JAYNUL010000271.1:0-2070 GCA_038281125.1 Fidelibacterota bacterium
TTAAAGCTATATTAAGTGGGAAAGTACCACTGTCTTGTGCTTCTTTAAGTTTTGTATAGCCAGCAGTAGGTTTTTGAGTAAACTCATCTGTTTTTGAATAATTAGCTGATAATCTAAACCTACCGAAATCAGTATCTACATCATAATAAACACCAATATCTTGTCCTGCTATTGTTCTGGTAGCAGCGTTTGCATATGGATCGTATACGATTTGTGCTTCACCTGCTGGGCAAATACCTGCGTTAGTAAAGTTGGCAATTTCTTCATCTGAGTATCCTGGATCTTGATCTCTCAAAACATTTGGGTTGCTAAATAATGAACAATTATTAGGTCCATGCTCCAGTCTTAACACAAGATCTTCAACCAATCTGTTATTTCTTCCAAGAAGTACAATAGTATCTTCTTTTTCAATTTCCCAGTTGTCATATGTAAGCGTAAGCCCATTGACAGCAGATGGAGAATATACAAATCCAATTGAAGTATTTGTCGACGTTTCAGGCTTTAGGTTTGGATTAAGCAATCTAAAACTCTGCATTGAATATGAATCATCTAATGGGTCATTAGCACCAACGTATTTACCTACTGCATCAGTATTTGAACCCTGCCTTGGAACAAAAGCTTGGTTCTGCTGAATCAAGTTTGGAACTCTGAAAGATGTTGAAGTTGAAGCTCTAATTAAAAGATCATCACTAACATCCCAACCAACAGCAAACTTGCCAACGGTTGACTCATCAGTATCACTTGGATTCTCATGACGAATTGCAGCTTGCGCATTTATATTTTCAGCAAGAGGCATCAACATTTCAACAAACATAGATAATGTTGATCTTCTTCCATAGGTATCAACAGTTGGACTTGATCCCAATACATCAGATACAAATGGAGGACCGTATCCTGTAACTGCTGAGGTATATTGAATTGTTCCATCAAGTCTTGGATCTCTATCTTCATCGTAAGTTTCTTTTCTATACTCAACACCAACAAGCATACCTACAGGCCCTGCTGGAAGTGTCATCACTTCTGGATGACTAGCTTTAAAATCAATTGATCTTAACGTACTAACATCATTTCTATAAACGCTTACAATTGCCGGTGCAAGAGAAGTTTTTACATCAGATGAGAATATATTAATTGCATTTGCAGTTGAGTCATTTAAACCAGCTTGAAGCAATGAGTTTGATAATCTATTGTCAGTAACATCATTTGTTTCAGCTTCTGAATATAAATATGCAGACTCCCAATCCCATCCAGAATCAGTAGTACCTCTTATTCCAAGAAGATATCTATATGTATCTTTTTCAACATTTATAACTCTAGGTCCGATGTCAGGTCTCCAGTTATCAATTCTTATTGCTTTATTAGATGATGAATTATCATCTGTTAGTCCAATAGCCTTTGAGTAGTAATAATCAGGTCCTAACTGCAATAAAGCAACACTAAAGTCTCCTGCAGGTTCTTTTAATCTTGAGTAATCTGAAGTATATCTTCCTATCTCAGCAAATAATTCTTTACCATTAGACATTTCATGATTAACAAAAACAAAAAGGTTATCTCTTTCCAAAGCACCTCTATAATCTCTAAACTGTCCAGGATTTATATAATATTCTCCGTTTGCCATTGATGTTGTATCAACTGCTAAACATGTTCCATAACCGGTATCTTTAGAGTCATCTCTAGCACATCGTGGATCACCACTTGGAATAATTTGGATTTCGCCGTTGCTATCTGAGTAATAGGTTTTGCCTCTCATATCTATTTGTGCCCATTTACCTGAATATCTATTATTAAATGAGCTATCATTTGCCCACAACGAATCAGCAGGAATTAATTTTCTATGATCAGAGTCACCCCATCTTGGGTCCTCACTAGCAGATATTGCATCTCTATCATAATAGTCATACATAACTGAAATATTAGTAGCCCCGCCATTTAAATCGACACCATATTTAAGTGACAATCTATCATCCTCTGCTGCAAAGTGATCATAGCTTTGTTGTCTATATGCAACATCTAATCCTACAAAGTCTGAAGCAATAACATTATTAATAACACCAGCAACAGCATCAGCAC
>JAYNUL010000272.1:0-2069 GCA_038281125.1 Fidelibacterota bacterium
CGCACCCCTGATAAGGGTGAGGTCGGTGGTTCGAGTCCACCCAGACCCACCAATTCCCAGAGAGATGTTTTGTCGAAAGAAGCCTGTAATAACAAGGGCTGAGCTTCGTTTAGCAACAAATAGCTTACCTCGATAAGTCGCTCACACCCGCTATAGCTTGTCGAAAAAATTGGGGAACTATTGGGGAACTTGAAAAGTAAATAAATAAAACATATTATCAAGGATATGTTCAAAACTTAAACGCAAGTTCATATGAAAAATTCCTTAATATATATTCTCACTTTGTCATTCATCCTCGCTAGTTGTGGTGGTGGAGGTGGTGGCGGTGGAGATACCGGTGGTGGCGGCAGTTATACTCCTGCTCCATCTATTAATTTTTCTTCATCATCTAGCAATGGTTACCAATATGAGTCTACAACGATAACGTGGTCATCAACTAATGCCACCTCATGTACTGCATCTAATGCTTGGTCAGGCTCTAAAGGAACCTCTGGTAGTGAAAATTATACGTTCGATACTGAGGGCAGTTACACATTTGAATTGTCATGCACAGGTTCAGGCGGAACTACAACAGCAACACCAATAACTATACAAGCTTTCATTTATGAAAAAGTAAATAATGTTGTTACAAATTACACATGGGATGGATTTGCAATAGGGCAAATACTAACTTTTTATGAAGGCTCTTTAAATAATGTGTATTCTGACTCATGGATTTTTTCGTATGATGACATAGGCTGGACAAATCAGACTGCTCTTGATGTAGTAGTGGTTGAGCCTGGTGAATCTTCTCTTAACATATCTTATTCGGGAACACCTTATTATGGTTTTCCTGTTGAAGAATTATCGCTAAATTTAAATTTTAACGGATGGAATACTAGCGAAACACCATTGTATGAATATGGCAATGATGACCCTTCATATGCATTATTAAATGCATCTTTTTCTGATTTAGATGTTTCAATATTTGCGGGATACCCAACTTACATGGAGAGTTTGGGTATCGAATATATGGCAGCGGCTCAATTATTAGCAGAATCGAAGACCGCTGATATTAATTACATACTTCCAACTTTCTATGGTGATTACACAGAAACTTCTGACTTACCAACTGGAACATCAAGTATGACTTTTCAAACTATGAACTATTATCACGAACAAGAAATCGGTTCAACAAGTAATGATACATATGAAGCTCAAGTTGCGGTCTCTGGAATAGGAAACTTGAACTTTGATTATGATGCTGGAACTTTATCTGGTGACGTAACCCTTAATAAATGTACGGTATTAAGTGAGTTTCTTGCTGGAAATGGTCCAAATGCTCAAATAACCTCAATTGCAAACCTTAATGCCTCAATTGTTAATGGACAAATAACTGGAAATAGATTTCAAGCTGACATTGAATATAGGAGTTCTAGCACAAATGAAACTATTGATGTTGGTGTTGCGGCTAACAACAATGGAGATGGAAATGTTTATGTAATTGATGGAGTTCAAAAAAAATCATTAACTCTTAATGCAGGAACAACATATACATTTAATCACCCCGAAGCACATCCATTAAGATTTTCTAGAACCAGTGATGGAACTCATGGAGGAGGCAGTGAATATACCTATAGAGTGGATACATCTGCAGGAGTAACAACAATAGAAGTTACATCTAGTACTCCAACAACTCTTTACTATTATTGTGATGTCCATCCCGGAATGGGTTCAGATATAACTACTGTTCAACCAGAAGATTATTTTGATTTAACAGGTACTGTCACAGGAGCCTTATTTGGACCAGCAGGCAAAGAGGTGGGAGTATCAATGATTTTTTATAACGAAGGTCAAGTAATAGAAATGGCCGCAGGAAATAGTGTTGATATAGCTTTTGGTGCTGGTGTTGCTTTTGGAGAGCAAGAGTAATTATAAAAATGACTAGAGTTTGATAAATGCTTACCCAAAAATGTGGGAAGAATTGGGGAAGTTTTGGTAAAACTTCAGACAAAGCCAAATATTAAAAGCATTTAACAGAATCACACACAACACTGATAAGGGTGAGGTCGGTGGTTCGAGTCCACCCA
>JAYNUL010000273.1:0-2068 GCA_038281125.1 Fidelibacterota bacterium
AGTCCAACATGGGAAATAAATGGATACTGGCTCAAATGAATACAGCCAAAGGCACCAAAGAATTTATCTTGGTTTTACATGATGAAACGCAATTGCGCGATATGGATTCGATGCGAAGGGATTTTGTTGCTAATCTCTCTCATGAGTTAAGAACTCCTGTTAGCGTAATAAGGGCAAACTCTGAAACTCTTTTAGACGGCGCATTAGATAATTCAAAAGATGCGCGAAGATTTACGAGCGCAATTTTGCATAATTCTGAAAGGCTTACTGAGATGGTGACCAACCTAATAGATTTATCTAGAATTGAGTATGGGGATAAACAATTTAACCTTGAAGAGATCGACTTAAAAAATAAGATTAATTCTGTGGTTGAAGCCATGAGCAATCTAGCTGCTGAAAAAAATATTAAATTCAAATTTGACTATGTTGGTGATGCATTAGTTAAAGCTGATCATGGTGCCTTAGAACAGGTATTGAACAATTTACTTGAGAATTCAATTAAATACAGTAATCCAGATTCTGCAGTAGAAATCAAAATAAGAAAACAAGATAACTTTTATAAGGTTTCAATAATGGATACTGGATCAGGTATTGAGGAGCATGAATCAATGCTGGTATTCAATCGATTTTACAGAACTGCCAAAGCCAGGGCAGAATCAAAAGATGGAAGTGGTCTTGGTCTAGCGATAGTAAAGCATCTAATAAATCAACTAGGTGGTGAGGTTGGGGTTATGCCAAGAAAAAATCGTGGATCTAGATTTTGGTTCACGGTGCAAAGTGCCTAGAACTTGAATTTTTCAATTTATTATTCAGTTTTTTATCTGAAATTGATTGCTGTAAATCTCATGATAAAGTTTTACTGCGATTGAATCTGATACACCCCATTTCGTAGATTTTATCTTTTCAACATTTATTCTGTTAAGAACAAATTCATAAATACTCATTGCATAATCAATAACATCTGCTCTATCTTCAGAAAGATTATATTTTGAAATTTTTTCACTAAAGGTTAATTTGTGGAGCTCATCTTTAAGGCTAATAAACTCTTCTTTTGAAAGTTTATCTCGATTATGTATATTCAAGAATGATCTTATATTTCCACCAATCCCAACCACTGAATTAAAAGAAGGTAATTTATCAAGCCAAGTATTAAGTTTTTTCCACTCATCAGGTTTGTCTTTTCTAAGCATATTTCTTACGGCGCCTAACTGAAAAGATTTAATTTTCTTTTTCCCATCAAGATAATAAAAAAATTCTAGACTACCTCCACCTAAGTCAGCATAAAGTTTTGGGTCATTTTTTTTAATTTTTGGGTTTAGGGCAATTAAGGCTGCTTCTTCAAGTCCTGAAATTACTCTTATTGGATGCTCTATTTCATTTTCAACTACTCTTCTAGCATCTTCTGAGTTTTTTGTATCTCTAAATGCTGAAGTTGCAACTATTTCATAAAACTCTATTTCATTCTTGTTAAAGTAATTCTGATATTTTTTTAGTGATGTTATTAATTTTTTGATACTAGTGTTTGAAAGCTGACCATCCACAAAAACATCTGTTCCCAATCTTGTTGGCGTTCTAATGGATTCACTAAATGAAATTAAGTTAGATGACGTATCAAAAATCTTAGACTTAACAGCATTTGTACCTATGTCAATTGCAGCTATCTTCATTCTTTAAATATCGTCAGTATATTTAGTTAAAATCATGTATTGATCATAATTTAGATTATCAAATTCAACTCCCTCCAAAGAGACCTTGTAATTGCTAATATTTTTGCTCCACGCGAGTGGCTTTAAAAGTTTCTTGTTTTCATAACTTGCTTGGTTAAGCAAAAACCTTAATGCACTTAATCTAGCTATCATTTTATTATTTGCATTAATTACAACCCATGGTGAAAAATTAACAGCGGTTTTATCAAACATTTGTTCTTTATAGAGTGTAAAAGCATCCCATTTTGTAACAATCCTTTCATCATTAGGGGAAAGCTTCCAATACTTAAGTTCAGATTCTTTTCTGGCTTTCATTCTTCTTTTTTGTTGGTCTTGTGAAAGAGAAAAATAAAATTTAATAA
>JAYNUL010000274.1:0-2053 GCA_038281125.1 Fidelibacterota bacterium
TTGTTGCCCAAAGCTGATAGGTATATAGCGATGGGTGCAATCGATCTGTTTCAAAGAAATCGTCTACAGTTAACTGCACATCATTTGCAATGGATAAAAATTGATTTAAGGTAATTTTATTATCAAGATAAAGAACGTTACCCCCTTCAATTCCTCTCAACTTTATTCTTAAGATATCTGTCATATTTCCAACAACAAAACGCATCAACTTTGAAAAAACAGGAAATTCTCTTGTTGGCGGCATGTTAATGATAACAATTTTTGAGGATGGAAAATTACTCTGTAAGTAGTTGATAATATTTTCCATGTCTTTTCTCCACTTCCATGGCGGTGTAAAGCGAAATGAATCGTTCCCTCCTAAACCAATAACAAATAAGTCAACATGGTCATCATTTATTTGTTTTAAAAGCTTTGAATGAACTCTTTCAGCAGTAATTCCATTTTTAGCATACACCCTCCATGAAATATTGGTATTAGTAGATTCGGCAATGTTTCTTGCAAAAGTACCTGCAAATGCTTCTTTATGTGAAGGCATTCCTAGAGCTACCATGGTGCTTTCGCCAATAAACACTATATGCTTATTATTTTCACTGCCAACATGTTCTTCGCCTTGAAAATCTATAGGAGATTCAAGCACAGGAACATTTTCTCTAATGTCCTTTAACTGCGCACTTATAATCGGATAAAAAATTAATAGAATAAATAGGTTAAGAACGTAGTAGATTGATAGCATTATATATCAACAGACTGTATAATACTTCCTTGAGTATCTTTTAGGTTCACTGTCAATTTATTCGATTGTTTGTCTAGAAGAATTTCACCATAGTTTTCTTGAACGAATGTAGGGCCAACTCGTAAAGGACCCGCTTCTTCATCATTTGTGAATGATAAATTCAAACTAGATGATGTCATTTCCACAATATTTTTTCCTGAAGCAGAAGTTAATTGATATAATCCTCCCCTATGTCTATCTCCTGAGATAAACAATACAGTATCTGAAGAAGATTGATCAATTAAATCAATTAATCTTTGACGTTCATGAGGCATTGTTTTCCATGCCTCCCAACCATGACCCATAGCTAAAAACTGAATAGATGACACAATAATTCTGTGGTCGACTTCTGTAGCCATTTTTTGTTCTAACCAACTCCATTGAAAATCTCCCAACATACTTGTAGAAGTATCTGTTTGTGGAAGATAGCGTTCTTTTCCTGGTGCACCTCTTTCATTAGTTGGAAGCAATCCATCTCTAAAAAATCTTGTATCTAAAAATAACATTTGAACAGTAACTCTATCTATATTTTTAATCCATTCAAAATATAAACCAGGTCGTGCTCTTCTTATATCATCTTCTGGTATATTCCAAAAATCTAAGAATAACTGTTCAGCATCTTCTTTATATGCATATTCTTTTCCAGCATCATTTAAACCATAATCATGATCATCCCAAATAGCTTCAAATGGAAAATTAAAATTGAAACTATCAAAATTTTGACGCTGTTTGTCATATGCTTCTCTTAATTCAAGCAAATCTTCACGCTCTGAGTCTCCGTAGACATTATCACCTAACATAAGAAATAAATCATAGTTTTCTGCTTTAATGGTATTAAAAATTGGCATAGAACGCTCTTGTGTTAAACAAGAACCAAAACCAATGCTGTATATATTGGGATCTTTAACAGTCTCAACTGGTTGATTTTCCTCGCATGAAATGACTAGAAAAAGTGCTATAAAAATTATTTGTTTCATTTTAATATCCTTTGATTTGAAAAAAAATTAAATCTTATTTTTTAATTACGCAATGAAGGAAATATTTGTTATTATTAGCGATGCTTAAAAAGTTAACTTTAATAATATTTTTATTGAGCGCAATGATATTTGCTCAGTCTTTTCCAAAGAAAACAGAATTTGATCAAAATTGGAGTAACCCAAAAAAATTTCCTGACCATATTTTATTAAACTATTCAGATGACCCAGCTACTACTGTCAGTGTAACTTGGAGAACTAGTAGAGAAATTAATAAAGGTTTTGGAGAAATTGCTGTAGCCAAGGC
>JAYNUL010000275.1:0-2040 GCA_038281125.1 Fidelibacterota bacterium
AAGTTGCTGAATTAATATGTAATGAGGAGCCTGAGCTTGCCAATCAGTTAATAGAGAGGTGGATCTCAGGCTCTATAGCCTTTGCTGACGCTTAGTTATCTTGTCAAAATCTCCATTGCTTTTTTATCATCGACTACAGGGACTATTGCAGAGTCGCACACTTCGCTCCATCCATTAGCGAATTCAATTACAAGAGTTGGATCATCGGCTTCTACTATAACTATGCCGCTGCCAGTAGTGAGGTCATGATATCGAGCAAGTTTTTTAGAGCCCTCTAAGAATTCACCATCAAGCTCCTCTAACGTCATGGTAGCAAAAACTTTATATGCCTCTTGATCGCATTTGAAATCAATCATATATACAGCTGCTTGTGAGATATTGCAAAACATTAACGCAACCCCTAGAACAAAATACTTTTTCATTTTATGTCTCCAATAGATTTAATAATTTATTATGAAACAAAAAACCCGCGAATGCGGGTTTTTTTATATTTTTTGGTTAGTGATTTTTATAACATTCCATTCAATGTTAAAAGAGGAGCTATAACTAAACTCACTATTGCCATCACATTGATTAGGATATTCATTGAAGGCCCAGAAGTATCTTTAAATGGATCACCAACTGTGTCGCCCACTACGACCGCAGCATGAGTATCAGAACCCTTGCCACCATAGTTGCCCTTCTCAACATACTTCTTAGCGTTATCCCATGCTCCGCCTGCATTAGCCATAAATAAAGCCAATGCAACACAACCCAAAAGACCGCCTGCAAGCATTCCACCTAAAGCCATTGCACCTAAACCAAATCCAACAACTGCAGGCATTGCTACGGCAATAACACCGGGTAACATCATTTTTTTAAGAGCAGCTTTAGTTGCTATCTCAACACATTTTTCTGAATCAGGATCAGCATTACCTTCCATTAAACCAGTGATTTCTCTGAACTGTCTTCGGATTTCATTAATCATCTCAAATGCAGCATCTCCAACAGCTGTCATGGTGATTGATGAAATCAAGAAAGGAATACAAATTCCTATAAACATCCCCACCAGTACAATTGGTTGGCCAAGAGATAAAGTAAATGCGTCGCCAAAATTAAGACTTACAACTGCGGAGAATGCAGAAATAATTGCAAGTGCTGCTAAAGCTGCAGCTCCAATTGCAAATCCTTTTCCAATAGCTGCGGTTGTATTTCCAAGCTCGTCTAAAGAATCAGTGATTTCTCTTACGTCTTCTCCCATGCCAGCCATCTCAGCAATACCACCAGCGTTATCTGCAACTGGACCATATGCATCAATTGCCATAGTTATACCAACTGTTGAAAGCATTCCTACAGCAGCAATTCCCACCCCATAAACTCCTGAAAGAGTTGTTGAAATTAATATAATTGTTGCTAAAACCAAAATTGGAATTACAACAGATTGCATTCCAACTGAAAGGCCGGAAATCATAACGGTTGCAGATCCAGTTTCGCCTGATTCAGCAATCTTTTTGACAGGATCTCCACCAGTGTAGTATTCAGTTATCAGTCCAATTAGCACTCCGCCCACGGCACCACAGACCACAGCCCACCAAACATTCATTGACACTCCAGCCATACTGTTTGTTAAAAAATATGCCATTACAATAAATATTCCCGGTGCCAATAGAGTTCCTGAACGCAAAGCACTTGCAGGCGCTTTAGCGGACTGTAATTTAACTATTATGATTCCAATGATAGAAGCAATTAAACCAATTGAAGTTAAAGCTAATGGAAACATCATCATTTCCTTTGAGCCTAAAGTGTAGGCTATCGCAATAGAGGCAATCATTGATCCACAATAAGATTCAAAAATATCTGATCCCATTCCTGCAACATCACCAACGTTATCACCAACATTGTCTGCGATAACTCCTGGGTTTCTTGGATCATCTTCAGGAATTCCTGCTTCAATCTTACCCACTAAATCTGCTCCAACATCAGCACTCTTGGTAAATATACCTCCGCCAACACGAGAGAATAAAGCTACCACTGATGCGCCCATTCCAAATCCTTCAAGAG
>JAYNUL010000276.1:0-2037 GCA_038281125.1 Fidelibacterota bacterium
TAGACATCCTTTTGAGGATATCGGAAGCATCACGAAACCTTTTATAATCGATTAATTGTTGCATTAATTCTTCACGTGGGTCAAGAATTTCGCCATCTTCGTCTAGTTCAGGCCTGGGTAACATCATTTTAGCTTTTACCCTCATCAAGGTTGATGCCATAACAATAAAGTCTCCTGCAACAACAAGATTAGCTCTTTTCCATTCTTCAATCACAGCTATGAAATCTTTAGTAATTTTAGCAATGGGGATATCATAAATATCAAGTTCATCTCTTCTTATAAAATAAAGTAAGAGATCCAATGGACCTTCAAAGTTTTTTAGTTGTACCTTATAAATCATTTAATGTTATTCATACCTACGGATGATTTTACTCTGTCCAACACTTCTTCAGCAATGATATTTGCCTTTTTTGCACCTAACCTCAGAATATCTCTGACTTCTTTTGGCCTAGAAACTAAGCTAGCTCTTTTTTCTCTGAAGGGCTGAAAATGATCCATCACCTTTTGAAATAGTTCTTTTTTCACATCACCATATCTTAGTCCTCCGCCATCGTATCGAGCTGATAGCTTTGACTGATCTTGTTTATCAAGAAATAAACTAAAAAGCTGAAATAAAGGAGTGTCTTTATCTTTTGGCTCATTAATATCTGCAGCATCGGTAATTATAGTCATTATTCTTTTTCTTATATTTTCTTCAGAATCAAAGATTGGTATTGTATTATCATAGGATTTGCTCATTTTCTTACCATCCACACCTGGAATTAATTGGGTCTCTTTTTCAATATCAGGCTCAGGAATGATTAATGTCTGGCCAAAAGAGTTATTAAATCTTGTTGCAATATCTCTAGTCATTTCCAGATGTTGTTTTTGGTCCTTACCAACAGGAACTAATTCAGCATCAAAAAGTAAAATATCCGCTGCCATTAATATTGGATAGGAATAGAGACCTGCATTTGGTTTTATTCCTTGAGCAATTTTATCTTTGTAGGATGTTGCTCTATCAAGGCTGCCAACACTTGTTAAGGAAGAAAGAATCCACATTAACTCTGTAACTTGTGGAACATCCGACTGAACCCAAAAGGTTGAGATTTCAGGATCTATACCCAAAGCTAAGAAATCACAAGTAGCATTGAACGTGTTTTCAGATAAGGACTGCGCAGTTGGTATTGTTGTTTGTGCATGATAATTAGCAATGAAACAAAACAAATCATTTTCCGACTGATACCTTACCATCCTACTCATCATTCCAAAATAATTTCCCAAATGTAAAGTTCCAGATGGCTGGATACCACTAAGAACACGCATTTTTTTTACACTTTCCATGTAGCTAATTAAATGTTTCTAAATGGTTCCATAAATAGGTATGGACGCCATTCCTGCTGCTGTTCTTTTACAAATCTTTGGAAATAATATAATCGGTTCGGACGTTTTGGTTTCCTCTTTAACACCATTCCTACCTCATCAGGTAATCTGTCTCCCTTCTTCTGATTACAAGGTTTACAAGCAGCAACTAAGTTTTCCCAAGAGTCTCCTCCACCCTTGCCTTTTGGAGTTATATGGTCAATGGTTAATGGTGTTTTTGAAACACCACAGTACTGACATGTGTATTCATCTCTTGCAATTATATTTTTCCTATTTAAATCAACTGAAAGGTTATCATGTCTGACATAATCTTTAATTTTAATTACACTTGGAAGATCAAATATTGTAGAAGGACTTCTTACTTTATCGCTATAGCTGACTAAAATATCCACCTTGTCAAGATAATCCATGCAAATGGCTCGTTTTGCAGTGCAAATCATCATTGGTGCATAGTTTGCGTTTAAAACTAAAACTGCACGACTTAGAAGGTTGCCATTTTTTCCACCAGAAGAGGGAGTTTTCATTAGTTTAATTTACGTTTAATTGAATGAGTTGAAAGGTAGATATCTAGAAGATATTTATTATAATTAATATTGGAAGAATCTATTGTTTCAATTTTAACAGATCCCTGTGAATGCAAAATCCCCGCAGCTTTTGTTGAAAATCCCACATGAG
>JAYNUL010000277.1:0-2016 GCA_038281125.1 Fidelibacterota bacterium
TGGAAATCACTTTTACCAATATTTGTTGTCTAACCATTTAATCTCCTTAACCAAATCTAACAATCATCTCAAAAACAGGAAACGGACTTTCTTTTCAAATGCTTTGCGGGGAGTATTGACTAAATAAAAGGACTTTGTTTGTACTTTATAGTGAGAGGGGCATATGTGTAAAAAATATCAACATCCCACAAACAAAAAACCCCACGAATGTGGGGTTTTTACTTTAAATATTTTAAAAATTTATTGCTTAGTTAAAACAAATACATCACAATAACTATCTTCAGGATAGTCTTCGTCAATATAAACCTCATTCCAAGTGGCAGTGTTTCCATCAATAGTTATATCTACAGTATCAATAAAAGTACAAGAAGAATCACTTTCACTATATATACCGCCCTCTTCTAACTCGCATTCTGCAGCACTATATCCAGTTTCTATATTATTTATGTATAAGGATTCATTTAGTGTGTAAGTATTAGTCAAGGACTGTGCACATCCGTCATCAGTTGCTGTCATTCCCTCTTCTGCACACATTTCATGAAGCATTGACAATGTTATATTGCCATAATAACTAGCGCAGGTAGTGTCATCAACAAGCGACCCGTCCACATCTGAACAAAAACTATCAAATCCTAATTCCATTGTAAAGGTGACATTTTCATCATCGAATACCATTGTCCCCTCTAAAAATACTTCACCATCACCTGTGCATGTAGTATCATATTCAGTTGCAATAAAGTTCCATGTTCCCACAAGGGAATGCTCAACTGCTGTACCATCTTCATCTTCACAGCCAATAAAAAACATAATAGGCATAAGAGATATAATTAGTTTTTTCATCAAAAGTACTCCGTTTTACCTTTTTAATTAAGAAAACTTAGAGAATAATCTTGTTAATTCAATTTTAATTTATGAATAGGTTCTTTATAAAAACTTTCAGGCAAGTCTAACAACTATCCCACAAACAGGAAACGGACTTTCTTTTTTGGGACTTAAGGACTTTCTTGGACTTTAATTAAACTACCAAAAACACACTCCTATAGCACTCTCATAGCGAATGGACTTTGTTTGGACTTTATAGTGGGAGGGTTATATGTGTAAAAAATACGGCATATAAAATTTCAATTTAATCAAGTTCTTTTTTGTGATGTCTCTTATTTATTTTTTCGTATTTTTTTTTCAAATTTTTTAAATCTGCTTTTTTTCTCTTTTCAACGGTTGCTACAATTTCTTTTACATCTTTTCTTTTCTTACGGGCAAGATACGATTTAAACATTCTTTCTTCTTTGTTCATAATGACTCCAAAGGTTTTCTGTATTAATGATACTTACTCAAAAAGCTTCATAAATTAGTGAGCATTAAGATAGAAATGATGGCGAAAATATAAGGACTAATAGAAGGTGCCAATGCCAGGGTTGGATGACACGGTACGAGGTAAAAGGTTTTAGCCAAAATACCCTCGCCATCTTTCTTTATATTCTTTTTCCTATATGTATATAACAACTTATTCTGGAGAAAAGTTCCACTATTGTGAGCAGTTAGGTTATTTATAGTAACCTTTGAGAAGTTCATAATCATATGATGTAATTTCAAATGGGTTCCCATATGGGTCCTTAAAATAAATCGAAAATGAAACGCTATGGTCCACTACTTTTATCCTACCATCTACTACACATTTAATTTTTTTATGCCATTTGATAAATTCTTTTCCACCTGTATTTAATGCAATAACAGACCTGTTATCTTTTGATAATCCTTTGAAAAGAGCAATGTGAACACTTCCATCTTCATTTCCAATAGTGAGAGGACCATTCTTTGCCCAAAATAATAAATTTTTTACTGGCTTCAATCCCAGAACAGTTTTGTACCATTTAAGAGCTTCGTGCCTATCATCTACAAAGATATGGATGTGGTCGATACTTTTCAATTTGGGATTCATTATGCTTTACTAACTGTTAGTTTTAAATGGAATCTAACAACCATCCCACAAACAGGAAACGGACTTTCTTTTCAAAT
>JAYNUL010000278.1:0-2013 GCA_038281125.1 Fidelibacterota bacterium
CTCTTATATTTGGGTTTTCCATAAATAAAACAGAATTTTACAAAATATTAGGCCTGTAAGATACGGTTAGAAACGATTTATTGATAGTTGTACTCAGATTTAAGGGTTGTAATTGAGAAAAGGTTTTTGGTGGTTCCAAGTTTAGATCCACCATCTCTTGTAACAGGCCTGTATCCGTCACCAAATGATCCTCCTCTGTGGTTTTTAGAAGTGAATAAATTAATTGGCACTGAGAAGAAAATACCCTTATCAAAAGAACCTTCACCAAATTCTCTAGCTGAAAGATTAGTTCTTGTAAAAAACCCCCCAACCGTAAAACCGTTTCTAAATTTTCGAGCTACCTCAAACGTATAACCAACATCCTTTGCGAGATACTTACCATACGAGAGCTTGAATTGAAGGTCTAAATTATCCTCATAAAAGTATGTATTTAAATTATATAAATTTGAGTTATATCTTTGATATTTAAAAAAGCTTTTTTCAAAGCTTCTTTGCTGCACATGAGAAATATCTGCTCCAATAGCGAAAGGAGAATTGGTTTTTCTATATAAATACTCAAAATGAACTCCACCTAACATTAACTCCATATTTCCAATTAATCCTAAGAAATAATGATCCCCAATGCTATCTTGATAGCTTACTTGCAGAATTTCAGGGCCCTCAGTCCCTTGTTTTAAGTAATCTTGAATATTTACTCGCAATGGATAGAGATTATCGGAAGGATCAGCAAAGTATCCAAGCTCATTATAATTATTATATAGAGGAAAAATGTAAGCTAAATCAACTTCAATCTTGTTGTTATAAACAAAAGTTGTCTTAGCAGTCGCATTTAATTCTCCAAATAAAAAACCTGATGGACTTCCAAGGTGAAGCTTATAGCCTGGAGCAAGAGACCACTCCAAGAACGGATAAACTACTCTTGGATTAAACTCAGTTTCATAATATTCAGAAGATATATTATTAAAACCACTCACATCGTAACTTACTGCAGCAAAGTTATAGGGACCAATCTTTGGTATAAAAACTATTTCACGAATTTCTGCATAAGATCCTCGAATATATAAATCCATTTCCTCAATGACATCAATCTCTTCATTCTTTTTACCTTGAGTATACTTAACAACTAAAGTATTTTTTGATTCATCATAGTCAAGATTCTGAATTAAAATTCCTTTTGAATTGAAATAATTTAATAATTCCAAATACATTTTTTGTTTGTCATTCACAGGTTTTCTTTGATCTATATCTTTTGATAAACCTAAAGGCCGCGATACACGTGACATATCTCCATGAAAAGAAAAGTTCCAGGAAACTTCATTTCCTCTGGTAAACGCAATAGTGGTTTGAAAATTTCTAGTGGGTTTCCATCTGAAGCCATAGTTGTATCTAGAATTTTCTGAAAACCTTGCATCCGGCTCGAATCTATCATCAAATTCTGGGTCAAGATATAGTGAATAAGTTCTTTCATTATTCCATGCATATGAACTATATTCTGCTACTGCCGATATACCATATTTCTGAGAAATGAGATACTCTGCTCCCCCAAATAATGAAGCAGGGCCTGCAAACCAAGAGTCGTAGTTTAAACTACCTCCCCTACCTTTTATGCCAAAAAATCTATAGCTGAATGAGTCATTAAAATATGCCAAAGGGTTTGGCACCGTATCCCTCAAACCCAGCTTACCAAAACCCAATCCAGCAGTTAAATCGAAGTTACCATAAGAATATGAGGCCACAAAATATTCAGAGGACCAAAGACCTGTGCCAGCAAAATCCTCAAGGCCAACAGCTAAAGCTGGAAAGTAACCTTGATCCTTCACTTTAAACCTTAGAGAGAAGCCTTTATCTTTATAAGATTGATTCCTTTGAGGCTGCAACCCATATCTGAGAGTATTGATATCATTATAAAATAAACTGGCTTCAACCCATGAAAATGGAGCAAAATTTAGCCTAAAGTGATCATAAGGACCACATTTTGAACTGTCATACATCATGTAACCTTCCGGGAAAAAA
>JAYNUL010000279.1:0-2000 GCA_038281125.1 Fidelibacterota bacterium
GTACACCCGGAAGGACTCGAACCTTCAACCAATGGCTTAAGAGGCCACTGCTCTACCATTGAGCTACGGGTGCAAGATTAAAATTTAGCTTAAGGTTTAGCAAAAATAAAAAAAGATTAAAAAAAGCAACAATATCAGTTGCGATTAATTTTGTACATGTTCTATACTTGTTAGCCTCTTTTTGATGAATTTTTTTAAAAGAAGTTTTAAAGAAAGAGGATGAAAAATGAATTAAAGTTGATATAAAACTAATTCAACTTTTCGAAAAGGCTTCGGGTTGGCGCTAGGAGCCTTTTCTTGTTTTTGTACCATTATAGTTAAATTTAATTGATCTTTGAAAATTTGGGGGCGATCGGTATCGACGAAATATGAGATATGTTGAATTGCATGCGGAGGATGATAGTTACCTCCTTAATCATCTGTCATACCTATAAATGCCGATAACGGCTACATGGCTGCAGCTTAAGTCTAGCAGCTCGTTCCAGGTTAGATTTGTCTGTGGTTTGATCTAGGAACGTCATTTACATAGACTAGTCTCAAATTTGTCTGTGAATTCGAGATGAAACTCAAGCAGGCTGGTTTGTATTTATTTTTGTCTCTGATATAAGTGCAAATAAGAAATTAATCGGAAGACTATGCATGTAGATGATCTGCATCACTCTATTTTGGACGGGAGTTCGATTCTCCCCGCCTCCACAACAATTTAAAAGCTGACTTTTAAATTTATACTAGGGGTGATACCAAGCATAAATACATTTGATTCAGATAATTGAGGTGTATAAGGATTATACCGTTTATGGCTAATATTACTTTTGTTATAAACATTGTATATAGAAAATCCTAAGTTAAATAAAACTGATCTGAACATCCATTCCCTTGATATGGCAACATCTAAATGATGGATATGTGGTAGCCTTTCCTCATTGATTCCTCCAATACTATTTATTGTATACCCCGTTCCTGCTTCAACGTACATATCCTCTATATTTGTATAGTTTGCTCCTGATGAAAAAACCCAATTTGCAGTTAAGTCATAATTCCAAATTCTTGTAATTGCTACGATTTTGAATTCATTTAGTTTATCAAAATCTGCCAAAAATGATTGATTATTATTATAATCAGGAAATTTGTGAGATGTTTGATTTAAATGGTATGAGATCCATCCTCTGACCGATCCAACTCTTTTTCTGAATATTAATTCTATCCCTTTTTTCAACCCATCACCTAAAATAATATCTCTAATTGCCTTATTGTCAAAAAATAAAAACGAGTCTTTGGTTCTGTAAATTTTTCTTAATGACCGGTGGTAACCACTTAATGAAATAGAATAGTTGAGATTATTCCAATTCACTCCAATATGTTTATTTAGGGATGAAATAATAGGTAGATCATTCGAAGAAAAAATCCAACTATCTTGGATCGTAATTTTATTTGTAAGTCGATGTATATACTGGTGGTGTTTTCCAATTGCTGCTTCTAAAGAAAGGGAATCAAATATTCTATACCTTATTGAAATTCTTGGTTCTTGATAAAACTTCTTTTTGCTTAGATCGTAGTAGGTAAATCTGAATCCACATTGTATTCTTAATGGGTTGTTTATTATCCATTGATCTTCAAAATAAAATGAATGAGCATATGCATTTTCCGATGTGATATATGAATTATTTGATGAGCCATCTTTAAAATCTACTTTCCTTCTTAATTGGAAAAAATTTTCTTGAAAACCTGCTGATATCTTATGTTTATTCAATCCATTATATTCCTGATGAAATCGAACTGACCGATCTAAAAATTTATTATCCTCCTCAGCCTCATTTATATTTGAATAGAAACCACCAGAACTTTTCGGCCTCAGCATGGATGTGTAATTAATGTCAACTTTATTCTGATATATGCTAAGGTGGGAGTTATAATTTGAATTCCAATTAGAAAATAAATTCAAAATCAGGCCTTTATTTCTAGTATGGCTATTTTCTTTAATCTCTACGCTATCGCTACCT
>JAYNUL010000280.1:0-1994 GCA_038281125.1 Fidelibacterota bacterium
GTCTAACTATTTCATCTTTTGGAATATACTGGGTGCCAAAGTCGTTGGAAATTGCAAAATCTGCGATAATCATTCTTGGTGGAACCATAGATTTTGATTCAATCTTGAATTCATAAGGAATACTCAATTCAACATTTTCTCTAGATGAAAGAAAAACTTCAAAATCATGCTCCCCAGATTCTAGTTGAAGCATTCCTTCAACATTGATATTCGCATACTTTATTCTTCCAGCATCTAACGTATCTATCGCAAATGGTTCACCAACAACCATATTTACCTCTGGGTTTTTTGGAAGAATTGTAACAATAATATTATGCGCTGGACTTTGTCCATCATTAAATATTGCAATTTGAATATTTCCTTTCTCTCTTGCATCAATCAGCCCATTACCAGACGGATCGTTTAAGGTGACACCCTGTATATTGAAACTGGGAGGGTCATAAACAACGTTGCAGGCAGACTCAGAAAATTGGCTTTCTTGACCATCAAGATCTATTGATGCAACCACAAAACAGACATCTGCTGAAAAATCTAATGGTTTAACCGTGAATTGCGTAGATCTAGCCTCGCCAATAAAATTAACTGAATCCTTTTTAAAATACTCATAAACCATATAATAATCTGCCCCAGGAACCTCCTCCCAGTTCAGATGCATGCTAGAAACATCAGCATCTGCTTGGAGGCCTTTAGGTGGTGAAAGTACTACTTTAGTGCAATGCTCATTAGATTTTTCTGTCTCAACACCGTACTTATCAATACAGGTGACAGAATAGCAATATTCTTTACCCGGAGGCATTGGATCCGTAAAGGTAGTCACATCTACGGAAGCGATGAAATCGGAATCCCTGTAAACATTGTATGTAATTGCTTCATTTACCTCATTCCATATTAAAACTATGTTTGTCTTGCTGTTCATTGAAGAAAGAATAGGTATATCGATAAATTCATGCGTTTTACCTTTTACCTCTACTGAAAATGCACTTTCCTCTTTCATACCATCAATTGCAGATATTTTATAATAATATTCATTTTCAAATTGCAAGTTAGAATCTAAAAATGTCGTTGCATTGGTTATTTTTATTTCCTCATTGTCTCTAAGTATCCTATAAGAAACAGCTCCTTCTACAGGATTCCATGAAAGTTTTAATGAATTTTTTAATGGATCAATAATAATATTTCTAGGGTTCTGAGTAGGAGCATTCCCACAAAATTCTTGAGATAATTCACCTTGAAGTCCATAGTCACCCGATACTTGAATAGCATAACAATTTACAGTACCAGGATATACATCTTTTTCAAATCTTGTATCCTCTCCTACATAGATTTTTTCGCCATTTTCATAAAGAGTATATAATCTTGCTTGTACAATATCCTTCCAAGAAATGGTAATGTGCTCAGGACGTGTATCAATCTTAAGATTTCTAATGTTCAAGATTGGATCAAAGGATGTTGGTGGGTCATCTCCAAAAAGGTAACAATCAACCTTATTATCTATACCTTGGAGCGAAATGATCAGATCTAGATTCTCATTCTTATTTTTCCTGGGATTTACCTTTATGCGTTTTGATCCATCACCTTCATGCTCAACAACTAAATAATAAAATTTTGGCTCAACATCTTCAAATTCAAATTCACCTTTTCGATTGGTGAAATCTTCAAACATTATTTCATCTTTTAGATTACGCAATGTGACATTAGCTTTTTTTACTGGCTTATCAGCTGGATTACGAATTAAACCCTTAACAATCACATTTTGTGAATATATGATTGAAGAGAAAAAAACGATAAATACTGACCTGGAAATTATATTTTTAAATGGATTAAGAATTAGCATTGAGGCTGAGAAACTGAACTTTATGGGAGTTTATATAATACTCTATCTGGATTAGAAGTATAAAGTAATGGTTTTTGAGGAAGATCCTTATATAAGGTTTTGGTCGTATCTTCAACATTCTTCATCACATAATTGTGTAATTCAGATACCGTTACGATTT
>JAYNUL010000281.1:0-1990 GCA_038281125.1 Fidelibacterota bacterium
GAGGAGCAATAATGCAGAAATTTAAAAATATTTTATTCGTAATCATCAGCACACTAGTGCTCGCCAACTGCGGTGGCGGTGGCGGTGGCGGCTCAGAACCGGCACCAGTACCAACCCCTCCTCCAGCACCTACGGCCTCTATTTCAGCTAATCCAACGACCTTATGGGTCAATGAGTCCGTCACCCTCACTTGGTCATCAACCAATGCCACTGGATGCAGTGCTGGCGGTGAATGGAGTGGCGATAAAGACCCATCGGGCGAAGAAAGTGTCACAGTAACCAAAGATGGCGAACTAACCTATAGCATCACCTGCTCATCCGGCACACGATCGGCCACTTCAGAGGTGGTAATCACAGCCAATCCTATTAATCAGACTGGCAGATACAGACAAGAAGATGGGAAAGATATTTTTCTTGATGCCAGCACAGAAAACCTTTTCCAAATGCCGTTAACACCACGATATTTAACTGAAAAGTATGAAGGTTATACCTATGGAACAGGTGTTGTTTTTCCGCCAAATTTCTGGGGTGATGGTTTAATATCATGTGAAACATCAGATCTAAATAACGATTCAAATCCTGACATAGTTGCTGTAACAAATATCATGTATTCAGGAGGAGACAACGCTGAAAATGACAACAAATACCCTGAAATCAGAGGAAGAATACATTTCTTACTGAATAATGGCGATGGCACTTTTACAGATGATCATAACCTTATTTCAGGGACAGATTACCACCGAGTTTCAGGATACAAAGAAGGACATAAAGGCGATCTAAATAACGATGGGTTAGATGATTTTGTGCTTGAATCCATTGGTAGTGGTGGCTTAATTAGAGGTAATGGAATGTTAATTCTGATGAGTCAAGAAGATGGAACATGGCAAGATGAAACAGACAAGATACAGTTCAATCGTAGAGAAGATATCCAAAGAAGAGATTATGTTCAAGAAAATGTTTTAGGAGCCAATGGGGGCCCATTACTCATATTTGATCTCAACGGCGATGGCTACAAAGATTTGTTTAATATGATGAGCACTCAAAATGAGGGTGGTATGCCCCAAATTTTCCTAAGTCAGGAGGCCAACAGCTTTACTCCTTGGGACCGATGGAACGATGATGCCAATAGGTATCGTCCAGAATTGTTTAATGGAACAATACGTGCGGGGGAAGTAGTGGACTTTGATAATGACGGGGATGAAGACCTAATTTTGCAGTGTTATTTTGGATATTGCTTCGGAAATCCGGATGAGCAGTTTTACAAAGATAGAGAACAATTTTATCCTTGGGGCCCATTCGAAAATGATAGCCACAATGGTTTTGTGATCTTAAACGAAGACGGTGTTTTAAATATGGGAAACGCTGTTCATTTTCCATCTACACCATTCGACAATAACACCAAAGGCGATGACATAGATGTGGGTGACGTCAATGGAGATGGCTATCCCGACGTTGTTGTGGTCTATGGAAAAGCAGAACCCTATTACGTGAATCGAAAAATCCAATTACTAATTAACGATGGTGGTACTGCTTTAGTTGATGAAACTGCGGCAAGAATGCCCGAAGACCAAAGAGACGATGCCACCGGACACGCAGAAGGCATGATAAGGCTGGTAGATGTTGATAATGATGGTGATCTTGATATTTATGATTTCCAAGCAAATGTAAGACAAGGCGAATACTACGACAACGTTTGCGATTGTCTTGTTGACTACCCATATGGTAAAAATGGCGAAGCCATTTTTATAAACGATGGCGAGGGGAATTTTACCTATCAAGATCTTAATATTTTTCATGTTAATGAATTGAAAGATTACGACGAAGGTACTGGTTTAGGCTGGGTTGGTGATGGCCTCGACAATGGCTTCGGTGGTTTTATGTGTCCAGTTGATTTCGGAGAAGGTTATGGAACTGGATGGATCTATCAATTCGGTTATGAGAACGATGTAATTAATGCAAACAACGCAGGCATAACCGAAGAGTATAGTGA
>JAYNUL010000282.1:0-1988 GCA_038281125.1 Fidelibacterota bacterium
AGCAATATCAATTCTGCCTTTCAGCAAATGTATTATTCCATAGATTATTGGTGTATCGATTAGAGCCATTAACATTTTAAAGAGCCAACCGTCGCGGATTGCTGATAATATCTGATCAGTCTCCCAGACGCCAACAAACAAAATGCAAATGACTAGAGTTGTGTCAACAAGTTGTGATGCAACCGTAGAACCATTATTCCTTAGCCATAGATGCTTACCATTTGTAAGCTTCTTCCAAAAATGAAAAATTCTCACATCTACAAATTGAGCAAATAAATATGCTACCATCGATGCTGCAATGAATCTCCATGCATTTTGAAAAACCGAGTTGTAGGTAGAATCATTTACAATTGAACCTGGAATTGCCTCAAACTGGGATCCTAGCCAAAGAAATAGCAGAACAAACATGGAGGCTATAAATCCAGAAAAAACAACAAGGTTTGCCTTCCTCTGCCCATATAATTCAGAAATTAAATCAGTAACCAAAAATGTCAGTGGGTAAGGAAGAATCCCAGCCGAGACAATGAAAACTTTAAATCCTAAGTCAACGGTTACAAACTTGTTTGCAATCAGATTGCATGTCACCAGAGATGCAATAAATATTCCTGCAAGGATGATGTAAAACTGATCTTTAAACTTCATTAGGGATTTGGCCCATAATAGTCAGTGTGAATTGTAAAGGTTTCAACAAGCCTTATTCTATGAAGTTTTGCTTCTTTAAAATCTTTTACGATTTGGTCCCATATCCATACAACGAGCACCTCAGAGGAAGGCTGTTTATCCTTAAACCATTCAATATCCTTTTCTATCTGAGAGTGATCTAACACATCAACAACATTTGATTTTACGACCTTATTGAGACGAGGAAGATCTACCAGCCAACCAGTGTCAGGGTTTACGGGCCCAGTCACTGATACTTCGAGAATATAATTATGTCCGTGATTATTAAAATCTTTGCCGAAGACTTCTAAATTTTTTTCATCACTCCAGTGATCGTTTCCATATTTATGCGATGCACAAAAGTGATATTTTTTTGTTAAGATAGGGTTACTCATTTTTTTACAATTTGTTTATTTAGTTAAGGGAAACATGCAGTAATGATTTTGTTTGTATAGAGTTTAATATAATATTCTAATTTAGTGCATTGTTTGTTAGCAATTAAAACGAACCTCCTAAATTTATAAACTATATAACCAAACCCTTATTAACTTTAATTTATTGGCATTAATTGAATAATTAGCTGAAAAAGTGTAAAAGTACCTGAATGAGTTATATCCGATGAAAAGAAAAGATAAAGCACATAGAGTAGGTTTAATTCTAGATAAACTCTATCCTGAAACCCCTATCCCTTTAGACCATTATAGTGCCTACACATTACTAGTTGCTGTAATGCTTTCTGCCCAAACAACAGACAAGAAAGTAAACCAAGTCACACCTAAATTATTCCAATTTGCAGATACACCTGAAAAAATGGACAAGTTAAAATTGGAAAAGATTAGAGATATTATCAAAGAGATTGGCCTGGCACCGACAAAAGCGAAAAATCTAAAAAGAATGGCGAAACAGTTAATCCAGTCTGGAGGAATGCGAGCTGATTGGAATTTCCTAGAAAGCCTAGCTGGTGTCGGTCATAAAACAGCAAGTGTTGTCATGTCACAGTGGTATGGGTATCCTGCATTTCCTATTGACACCCATATTCATAGGCTAGCAGCAAGATGGGGATTGTCAAGAGCAAAAAATGTGAAAATGACAGAGCGTGATTTAAAGAAATTGTGGCCTGAGAATGAGTGGAACAAGAGGCATCTTCAAATTATTTTTTTTGGTAGAGAACATTGCCCAGCTAGGGGGCACAACTTGGATAATTGTTTAATATGCAACTGGGCTGCATCAAAAAAGAGGAAAAAGGAGGAAAGTAAATAACCAATTAATTTAGCCTAATCATCAATCAACTCAGAAATTAGGCTTGGTATATTTTTCACTAAACTAGC
>JAYNUL010000283.1:0-1972 GCA_038281125.1 Fidelibacterota bacterium
GCTGCATTAATTATCCACTGAGAAGCAAGGTAAAATCTTCTTTTTTTTGGAACTTCGATCGGAACTTGGTATGTAGCACCACCAATTCTTCTAGACTTCACCTCAACAGATGGAGAGGCGTTTTCAATAGCTTTTTCGAAAATAACAACACCATCAGTTTTTGTTTTTTGTTTAATTGTTTTCATAGCGCCATAAAATATCTTTTCAGCTACACCTTTTTTCCCACACTCCATTACATAGTTTACAAATTTAGTTACGAGGATATCATTGTAAACTGGATCTGGTAAAACTTGTCTTTTTTCTGGTCTTCTTCTTCTCATTTTTTAATAAAAATATTAATATAGTTACTTTGGTTTTTTTGCACCGTATCTAGACCTACTAGTTTTCCTATCTGCTACACCAGCAGTATCTAACGATCCCCGAACAACGTGATATCTAACACCTGGCAAATCTTTAACACGACCTCCTTCAATTAAAACGATGCTATGCTCCTGAAGATTATGACCCTCACCAGGAATATATGCAGCAACCTCCATTCCATTAGTCAATCTCACTCTTGCAACTTTCCTCAATGCAGAGTTCGGCTTTTTGGGAGTAGTTGTATATACACGAGTACAAACGCCTCTTTTTTGAGGATTACTCATTAGAGCAGGAGTATTGGTTTTCTTTAAAATCCGCTTCCGGCCTTTTCTTACTAATTGGTTTATTGTCGGCATATCATTTCTTCCAAAGCCTACTAAATTAACAAAGAATTAATTAAAAAAACATATATCATTTCAGAATATTTAAAATTAATCACGCCACCGCTTCTCCTTCGATATTGCCATCCTCAGCTTCATCCACACCTACAATAAGGTCGTTATATTCAGGAGTCCCTGTTCCAGCAGGTATTAACCTCCCAACTGCAACATTTTCTTTTAGCCCCTGTAAATAATCTGTCTTACCAGCGGTTGAAGCATCTGTTAATACTCTAGTTGTCTCTTGAAAGGATGCCGCTGAAATAAAACTTTCAGTATTCAAGGATGCTCTTGTAATACCCATAAGAATCGGTTCAAAGGTCGCAGGTTTTGGCTTCTTATAAGTAGCAACTTTATTGCCATCAGATTTTAGCTCTTTATTTATTTCTAAAAATTCATTCCGATCAATCATTATATCAGGTTCCAAATCTGAATCACCAGGATTATTTACTATCACCATCTGTGAAATTCTTTCGTTTTCAAGAAAAAACTCTTTTTTAGCAACTCTATCTTCCTCGAGAAACCTTGTGTCACCCGGATCCTTAACACTTACTTTTTGCATCATTTGACTAACAATTACTTCAATATGCTTATCGTTTATTTTTACACCTTGAAGACGGTAAACTTCTTGTATTTCGTTGACAAGGTAATCCCTAACTGCTGCTGGACCAAGAACATGTAAAATGTCAGCGGGGGAAATTGCACCTTCACATAAATTTGTTCCCGCATTTATAAAATCACCTTCATGAACAATAACATGTTTACCGTAAGGGATTGAATAGGTTCTCTCTTCTCCATCTACACCCATGACATGTATTTTCCTAACACCTCGCCTAGTTTCACCAAAGCGTACAGTGCCGTTTATTTCTGTCATTACCGCAGGATTAGAAGGTTTGCGAGCTTCAAAAAGCTCTGCTACTCTAGGAAGCCCACCGGTTATATCTCTTGATTTACCAATGTCTTTAGGTATTTTTACCAAGGTCTGCCCTCTTTGAACACTCTGTTTATCATTCACAACTAATGTAGCTTTGACTGGAAGTATAGTGCCGCCTGCTAAGATTTTGCCATTTTCATCAGTAATTTCTATATGAGGACTTAATTTCCTATCCCTTGCTTCGACCACAACCATTTGTTTTTTTCCACCTTCAACTGCTTCTACTGCGTATGTTTCACCTTCAACAAAATCATTGAGAGACACAACTCCAGTTTCTCTGGCAAGAATAATATCAGTATAT
>JAYNUL010000284.1:0-1970 GCA_038281125.1 Fidelibacterota bacterium
TTCTTTTGGATTTACAATTTTGGCTAATTGACCTAACCGAATGTCATTTACAGGTACAACGCCAATATTTGGTTCAATTGTACAAAAAGGGTAATTTGCAGACTCAATACCAGCCTGTGTTAAAGCATTAAATAATGTAGATTTTCCTACATTTGGCAAACCAACAATTCCGCATTTAAATCCCATAAAAATCCTTACTATCTGAAGACATATTAAATATAGTGTTGAAATCATTTAAATTTACATTTCTACACCTCATTGAAAGATTATTTTGATTAAAGTTTTAAATGAGGGGGAACATGAACGAAAAGAATAACAAAAAAACAATATTTGGTTGGTCGATGTACGACTGGGCAAATTCAGCTTATTCTACAACAACAGTTGGGGCACTTATGCCAGCGTATTTTGGAACAGTTGTTGTGGCTGAGGGTGGATTTGATATTTTTGGTGTTAATTTACAGGCAGATGAAATATGGGGATATGCCACAGGATTTGTAATATTTATATTCTTTTTAATATTCCCGGTTTTAGGTGCAGTTGCAGATATGTCTGGGAAAAAAAGAGAATATCTCAGAATTTTCGCATACGGAGGATCACTGTTTGCAACAGCAATGTATTTTTTAACATCTGGAGACGTAATTCTTACACTAATTTTTTATTTTCTTGCACAATTTGGATTTGTTGGTTCTTTAGTTTTTTATGATGGTTTACTCAGAGATATAACTACGGAAGACACAATAGATCAAGTATCTACAAAAGGTTACGCATTAGGCTACATTGGGGGTGGTCTTCAACTTGTTTTAGCTCTTGTAATAGTTGTCTATGGTACAGGAGGAATTCTTCCATTTGATCCACCAAGTTGGTTGAATGAGATCTTAGCTCAAAGAATAGGGATAGCCACCGCTGGTATTTGGTGGGCTGGGTTCTCTTACTTCAGTATTAAAAGAATTAACGTAACAGAAGCAACACAAGAAATTCCAGAAGAAAAAAGTTATTTATCTATTGGATATTCAAATGTGAAACAAACTTTAAGAAAAGTAAGAAAGCACCCCACCCTTCTTACTTTTCTAGTTGCATATATATTTTATTGGGATGGTTCACAAACTGTAATCAACATGGCTTCAGTGTATGTCACAACAGTTCTTGGTTTGGGAGTATTAGATGTAACTATTGTTTATGTTATTGTTCAGGCAGTTGCATTTCTAGGAGCAGTGATAGCTGGTTCTTTAGCAAAACGTATTGGTCCTAAAAATACGATACTAATTTGTATAGTAATATTTTTTCTAGCTGGAAATGGTGGTGCTTTCCTACCCGAAGGTCAGTTGTTGCCTGTAATTGGTCTTGGATGCGTTATTGGTCTTGGAATGGGAGGAATTCAAGCACTCAGTAGAAGTATGTATGCAATGATGATACCTGAAAACGCTCAGTCTGAATTCATGGGTTTCTTTTCTGTAATATCGAAATTTGCTGCTATGTGGGGTCCAATCATTTATGCAGCTGTAAGTCAATCCACAGGGTCTGGTAGAAATTCTCTACAAGTTATCTCCATAGCATTCATAATAGGTTTTGTGTTGTTATGGAGAATAGACCCAGAGAATGTAAGGATTACTGAAGAAGAGTGGGCTGCTAGTTAATTTTAATTAATCTCGATAGATTAAAAAATAAAGCAGATACTGTAATTGGCCCAACCCCGCCTGGAAATGGTGCTCTTGAGCTAATGACCTCACCTATTTTATCTATGTCAATATCTCCATATGTTTTACCATCAACTGAAGATATTCCAATATCAATTATTGTTGCTCCATTTTTGAAATAAGTACTGTCGTACATTTTTGCTGAACCTATTGCAGAAATAAAAATATCTGCTTCTTTAATAAACAATTTTTGATTTGTAGTCCTACTGTGAATGATTGAAACATTAGCATTGTAACTTTTTGATGACAAAATTTTAGCTAATGGTGCTGATACCA
>JAYNUL010000285.1:0-1920 GCA_038281125.1 Fidelibacterota bacterium
TCGGTTGAAGATAATCAGCAGTTGATTGAAAAATCTATATTGGATTTAAAGAAGCATGAAGCGTAATCTTAATTCCAAAGTTATTGCAACAGGATTATTCAATGTTGCAGATCAAAATAATGATCTAGATAATGTTAGGGTTGCTTTAAAGACGCTTAATCATATCGTACTAGACAGTGGTCAGTTTCGTGCTTTAGTTCAATCAAAAAAGATAAAAGGTAAATCAAAAGTAGAAATTCTCAACTCAGTTCTTGGAAAATTATCTCATCCTCTAGTAAGTGAGGTAGTATCATACCTCAAAGGTAGTAGTGCAGCCAATGAATTAAAGGAAATATCTACTTTCTTTGAATCAATGTATGGAAAGAAAAGCAATACTGTTGAAGTTAAAGGAACTGTTGCCAGAAAAATGAGCGACCAGCAAATAGAATCCTTCAAAGCATCGCTTGATGAAATTCTAGGCAAAAAAACTAAACTATCTATCGAGGTAGACCCCAGTCTAATTGGAGGGATCAAACTGCGTATTGATAACACCTTTTTGGATGCATCTATTCATAACCAATTGCAGACACTTCGTACTGAACTACTGCAGACTTAATAATTTTAGGAAACCATGGAAATAAAAACTGATCAATTAACACAATTACTTCGAGAGCAGATAGAAAAACACGATGGCTCGGTTGATATCTCAGAAGTAGGAGAAGTGCTTGAAGTAGGAGACGGAGTTGCCCGTGTTTCAGGCCTTGAAAATGTAATGAGCTCCGAACTTGTTGAGCTACCAAATGGTGTGTTTGGCATGGCACTAAATCTTGAAGAAGATAACGTCGGCCTTGTATTATTTGGAGAATCTCGACTTGTAAAAGAGGGCGACCTTGCAAAAAGAACTGGCCGAGTTGTTGAGGTTCCAGTTGGAGAAGCGATGCTTGGTAGGGTAGTAAATCCCCTTGGGCAGCCAATTGATGGCAAGGGCCCAATAAATACAGAGCACTCTCTACCCATTGAGAGAAAAGCGCTAGGAGTGATGGCCAGGTCTCCGGTTAATGAACCGCTTCAAACTGGAATCAAAGCCGTAGATAGTATGATACCCATTGGCAGAGGTCAAAGAGAATTAATTATTGGTGACCGACAAACAGGAAAAACAGCGGTAGCGATTGATGCTATTATTAATCAAAAGTACACCCACAATACTGATAACCCGGTTTATTGTATTTATGTAGCAATTGGGCAAAAGGCCTCCACGGTGGCTGCTCTTGTTAAAGAACTAGAAAGTAATGGTGCAATGGAATATACTACTGTAGTTGCAGCTAATGCTTCAGATCCTGCACCCATGCAGTATATTGCTCCATACGCTGGTGCGGCTATGGGAGAGTTTTTTAGGGATAATGGAAAGCATGGATTAATCGTCTATGATGATTTGTCAAAGCAGGCTGTCGCATATCGTCAAATGTCTCTAGTTTTGCGCCGTCCCCCAGGAAGAGAAGCATTTCCTGGTGATGTTTTTTACCTACATAGTCGATTGTTAGAGCGTGCATCAAAACTTTCCGAGGAACTTGGTGGTGGTTCTCTTACTGCGCTGCCAATTATTGAAACCCAGGAAGGTGATGTTTCAGCTTACATTCCAACAAATGTAATTTCAATTACTGATGGGCAAATATATCTTGAGACCAACCTTTTTAACTCAGGAATAAGACCTGCAATCGATGTTGGTCTATCTGTCTCCAGAGTAGGTGGGAATGCCCAAATTAAGGCAATGAAATCTGTTGCTGGAACTTTGCGTTTAGACTTAGCTCAGTACAGAGAGCTAGAGGCATTTGCAAAATTTGGTTCTGATTTAGATAAGGCGACACTTTCCCAGCTGACCAGGGGAGAGAGGATGGTAGAGATACTAAAACAAAATCAATATGTTCCGATGGATGTTGAAAA
>JAYNUL010000286.1:0-1904 GCA_038281125.1 Fidelibacterota bacterium
ATTTTGCCCATATTCAAATCATATCTCTATTCAGGGCAACGGGGCTCTTTATAAATAGAGAATTGCCCGGGAGGTGCTTTTGTACAGTTTTTCTCCGACGATTTTTCTAGGAGCACCAAACGAGATGTTTCCGCTGTCATCGACCTGCATAGGGCGATAGACATAGCTCGTGTTCCCTGGCATGATTGAGTTTCTTTAAATGGTTGAACAACAGTTCAAGTTATTCTTGTTGTTGACGTAGGAATTGATTAAAAAGACTCAATTGGTTGGACATGTAGGAGGAATAACTTCATTTTGCATTCAGTTTTGAGAACCGTTCTCACGCAATCCTCAAGTAGTGCGACTTAAGGATCTCCATGTCTTTGCTGATCTTCGAGTCAAGGACTTTGGCGTAGTGCTGAGGGGCCCAGCAGGGCTCGAACTATATATTTTACCGTACTGATTATCAGGTGTTTAACCACTCTTTGCAGTCGTGGTCACCAGTTTGGACACCACATTTTCCAAGGGACGAGAACATACCCATTATGCAGGCCTTCGCAGGTATCTGCAAGTTAATCATTTTTTCTCTGTTTGAAATGAACACCAAACTAAAATCACCACAATCACCTCTATTTAAGGCAGTTACACTTCAATCACATTCAATTCCTTTAAGATTCAACTCCACCACCGCAACCGCCCTATAGTATAGGCGGTTGCGGTGGTGGGTATTATGTCCTCTTTGAAAAGAGTTCTTATTGCTTCACTTCGACGCAAACGTCGCCCACATGACGCTAGAGAATTTTCAGTCAACCCCACTACAAAATCCAACATACATATACAATGGTGAATATTTACCATTTCATAAATAGCTAGAGCAACGTAGGTTTCGATTAATTAATAATTTAAGACATGAAAAAAACAATCTACCTACTAACCCTATTAAGCGTTGCGATAATATTTTCCTCGAGCTGTGAAAAACAGAAAAAAGACCCGGTAATTGACAATGGCGAGTTCTATACTTACTCCACTACAGCAGGAGCCGCAAAGATTTTAAAATTCGAGAACGAAAGTGATTTTGACCTTAAGTTATCACAACTATCAATGGAAATTGAGTTAAGGGACTCACTATGGCTAAATTCAAATGCTTCATTGTCTGACGAACAACTCGATAGCCTAGAAGAATTTTCTCTCTATCAATTTGAAGAGCCACTTGATAGTTTTGACACTCATTATCAATTTTCATCACTTAGAAACCTGTACAATACAGATTTAAGTCAATGGTTGGACAATTACGAGTTAGATACCAATATCAGATTGACTCAAAAATACTTCGGGCTGAGTACTGTTGAATTAACTCTTTTTAACGAAGATGGTGCTGTGGTAATTGGCACAGACATTATGCTATTGACAGAGAACGGCCTTATAGCATTTCCAGATCTAAATTGGGAGGCATATCTAACTTATCTTAACGGTGGTCTGGTCCCTGAAGTAACAGATGTGTATAAAACTACGAGTATGTGTACCATGTGGAAAGGGAGTGATAGATTTATAAAAGACCCCGTTAATGGTAAATGGATGGTACAAGAACACGTTCATTTTCACAAATATCCCTGGAAAGCGGTGTCCGGCGCTAGACTTAATTCATTTAAAGAAAGAAAGAATGGAAAATGGAAAAGAGCTAGAATTACGATGGGAATTAGTAGTCAAAATAATTTTGTAGATAAAGATGATTGTCAGACTTTAACGAAGCAATTTTGGATGTATACGAAAGTAAAAAAACGCTCTAGCTTTACCAGATATGGCGCTACCTACGGCTCATTTGAGTCACATCGAGCTAGAAAGAATTACTCAGTGCTTGGGGAGTTTAGTTTCCACGGTCTCTACAGAACTCTTGCATTAACATGGTAAGACAAAAAAAAATCCTC
>JAYNUL010000287.1:0-1899 GCA_038281125.1 Fidelibacterota bacterium
ATCACTGGAGTGATGAAAAAAATTTAGAAGTCTTCGGCAAAGATTTTAATAATCATGGACATAATTATATTCTTGAAGTATCAGTCACTGGGCCCATAAATCCTGACACTGGTTGGCTGGTAGATCTTCCGAGACTTAATAAGGTTGTTAAATCAAATGTTGTCGATGTGTTAGATCACTCTCAGATAGAAAAGGATATTGATTGGTTTAAAGATAAACAGCCTTCCTCTGAGGTGCTTGTTGTGTGGATATGGAACCAAATCATAAAAGATTTTAAAGAAGCAAAACTTCACAGAATAAGGCTTGTTGAAACCTTTACAATTCACACTGACTATTATGGGCCAGGTCAATAATGGATTTCAAAGACAGACTGTATCTAATACTAGCAGGAATTTTCATTGCATCATTGGTTAGCTGCAATTTGATTTTTCAAAAGTTCTTCACATGGAGTCCTTTTGGTATTTACACATTTGAAATATCTGTTGGTATTTTACCTTATCCGATAACCTTTTTAGCAACTGATCTAATATCTGAACTTTACGGGCGAAAAAAAGCTGATCAGGTTGTCATATCCGGCTTAATAGCCAGTGTGTTTATTATGATAGTTGTATTGATCGCAAATGCTGTTCCAAGCACTTCATGGTCACCTGTAAATGATGATATTTTCCAAAAGGTTTTTGGACTCCAAGGGCTAGCTGTTTTTGCATCCATGATTGCCTATCTTTCTGCTCAGTTCATTGATGTAAGAGTATTCCACTTTTGGAAAAAATTAACCAAAGGAAAACATTTATGGCTTAGAAATAATGGGTCAACAATTGTAAGTCAGTTTGTAGATACTGCGACTGTATTGATATTATTATGTGCAACAGGTGCAATAGAATGGGACCGCTTTATTCCACTTTTAGAAAACGGCTTTTTATTTAAGGTGCTAGTAGCTTTAGTTGATACTCCAATCATTTATGCCGTGATCTATAGTTTACGGGGTAAGGTTGAAATAGCACACTATGAGGAGGATTGATATGAGAGACAATAATATTGAAAAGATTACAAAACAACTTTTAGAGGAACTTGGTGAGAATCCTGAAAGAGAGGGCTTGTTAAAAACTCCCTCAAGGGTGGCAAAAGCATGGGAATTTTTTTCTCTAGGGTATAACCAAAAACTAGACGACATAATCAATCAAGCAATATTCAAAGAAGACGCAAAGGACATGGTCATCGTTAGGGACATTGAATTCTTTTCTTTGTGCGAGCATCACCTAATACCCTTTTTTGGCAAAGCACATGTTGGATATATTCCTAATGGAAAGGTAATTGGGTTATCTAAGATACCAAGGATTATAGATATGTTCTCAAGAAGACTTCAGGTTCAAGAGCGTTTAACTAGCCAGATAGCAGATGCCGTGAATAATGTTCTAGATCCCAAAGGCGTTGCCGTTGTCATGGAAGGTCAGCATATGTGTATGCAAATGCGTGGAGTTCAAAAACAAAACAGCTACACATCAACCAGTGCCATGCACGGGAAATTTAGGACATCGGCAGAAACCCGTTCAGAGTTCTTATCAATCATCAGTAGACGAACTGACTAATGACTCGGTTTGACCTTGCAGTAATTGGAGGAGGTCCAGGAGGATATGTTGGGGCAATCCGAGCAGCACAACTAGGTCTAAAGGTTTGTATTATTGAAAGGGAAAAGCTTGGAGGTGTTTGTCTAAACTGGGGATGCATACCTACGAAAGCACTTATCAAAAATGCTGAGGTTTATAGTCTGATCAAAGAATCTGAAAAATATGGAATTAATGTTCAGAAGATATCCGTTGATTTTAAAAAAAATATAAAACGTAGTCGTGATATTTCTCAACGTCTGAGTAAAGGCATTGAGTTTCTTATGAAAAAGAATAA
>JAYNUL010000288.1:0-1896 GCA_038281125.1 Fidelibacterota bacterium
GCTGACTTTTTATGCTTTTCAATTGCTTCATCTATTGTGCCTACATAAGCAAATGCATTTTCTGGCAACTCATCGACCTCACCTTTGAGGATGGCATCAAACCCAGATACTGTATCCTCTAGGCTCACATATCTTCCTGGTGTACCAGTAAATTGTTCAGCAACAAAAAACGGTTGAGACATGAACTTTTGTATCTTCCTAGCTCTTGCAACGGTAAGCTTATCGTTATCAGATAATTCATCCATTCCAAGAATAGCTATAATATCTTGAAGGTCTTTGTATTGCTGAAGAACTGATTGAACATCTCTTGCAACATTATAATGTTTTTCACCAATAACCCTTGGGTCTAAGATTCTTGATGTCGATGCTAGTGGATCAACCGCAGGATATATACCTAGCTCCGCGATTTTCCTCTCTAATACACTTGTTGCATCCAAGTGTGCAAATGCAGTTGCTGGAGCTGGATCCGTAAGGTCATCTGCAGGAACATAAACAGCTTGAACGGAAGTAATGGATCCTTTTTTAGTTGAAGTGATTCTTTCCTGTAAGTCTCCCATTTCAGTAGACAGGGTAGGCTGATACCCTACAGCAGATGGCATCCTACCCAGTAATGCAGACACTTCTGAACCTGCTTGAGTAAAACGGAATATATTGTCAATAAAAAGTAAAACGTCCCTGCCTTCATCGTCTCTAAAAAATTCTGCCATTGCTAAACCACTAAGAGCAACTCTTAAACGCGCTCCTGGAGGTTCATTCATTTGGCCAAAAACCATTGTAGTTTTATCTATAACTCCTGATTCAGTCATTTCAGCATATAGATCATTCCCCTCACGAGTTCTTTCTCCAACTCCTGCAAATACTGAATATCCACCATGCTCCGTAGCAATATTTCTGATTAACTCTTGAATCAAAACTGTTTTCCCCACTCCAGCACCACCAAACAAACCTGTCTTCCCACCTCTGGTGTACGGCTCCATAAGATCAACGACTTTAATACCAGTCACTAGGGCTTCAGTTGAGGTAGCTAAATCTTCATGCTTTGGTGCAGGACGGTGAATAGGGTTTCTTTTTTCAGTTTCGCAGTCGCCTTTTTGATCAATCGTATTTCCTAAAACATCAAACAAGCGTCCAAGGGTTTTTTCTCCTACAGGAACAGAAATGGGTTCGCCAGAATCTTCTACAACATGCCCACGAACTAATCCATCCGTAGTATCCATTGCAACGGTTCGAACAACAGAATCACCAAGATGCTGTGCCACCTCTAAAACAAGGGTTCCCTCTTCTCCTCTGTCAACTTTTAAAGCATTATAAATATCTGGTAAATGACCATCTTCAAAAACAACATCAACAACTGCGCCCATTACCTGTGAAATTTTTCCATTTTTTGACATAATATGGATATCCTTTTTTGTTATCCTAAGGCCTCAGCTCCACCAACGATTTCTAACATTTCTGTTGTTATCGCAGCCTGCCTTGCCTTATTGAATTGTAACGTTAAATCTTTGATCATATCCTGAGCATTTGAAGTAGCATTTTCCATGGAAAGCATGCGTGCAGCTTGCTCACTTGCATATGATTCTAATAAATATTTCCACATCTGAATATTAAGGTGTCTTGGAATCAAAGCCTCAACTAGATCCTCTTTTGAAGGCTCATATAAGCGGTCAGAAACAGTATACTCGCCTTCATCATATGATAATGGTAGAAGCGTCTCAGATTTGACCTCCTGCTGTGCAATATTCGTAAAGTAATTATAGACTACATGGATCTCATCAACAGATCCACTTGCAAAATGATCAATGACACTTCTTCCAATCATCATTGCATTTTCAAATTCCATCTCAGCCCAAAAGTCAATATGACTCTCTATAACATTATAATTTCTGTAGTTGAAAT
>JAYNUL010000289.1:0-1866 GCA_038281125.1 Fidelibacterota bacterium
CAGAATTTCAGAATCAATTGAAAGAGTGAATATTCTTAAGAGGAAGTACAACATCAATGAGCGATGATCTCCTTGCAGGGATTGATTGTGGCGCAACAAAGGTTATGGTACAGTCAGGCGTTTATTCTTCAAAAACAAATAAAATTTCACCAGGGCCTATTAATCAAGAATTTTACTATTCAGATCACCCAGATTGGGATTCAAAGTTTATGCCCGTTCCCTTGGACACTCAAAAGAGTGAATATCAATCAGATAATATTTCCTTATCCTATGAGGAAATTAATCAGAGTAATGCCATTATTGATACTATTGTCTCATCAATAAAAATTGTTGAAGATCATAAAATTGGATTGTGCTACCCAGGATTAAAAAATCATAAAGGTATAGTCGTGATGGCAAACGGCCCTCGAATACCAAATCTTACTCATCAAATTAATCCTGTAAAAAACATCTTAAATGATTCAGATTGTTGCGTAATTGGTGAATTAAAATCCACAATCGGCATGATGCAAGACACAAGAAATGGCATATACATTGGAGGAGGCACAGGAATCGCTGATGGTATTATTTTAAATGGCGAGATTTTAAACTTAATAAATACTGTGGGTGTACCTCGGTCCTGGGAAATAAATGTAAGTTCAAATGAAACAGTAGAGACTCTTCTATCTCCCGCTGGAATGATTAGAAAGTATAATGACCAAAATAATGAAAAGGTAAAGGTTCTGGCTGACCTAATACACAAAAAAGAGTTCAACAAAATCATGGATGATGCGCTTAGAGCATTTCTAAAGCTAGTAAAGGTAAGAGAACGATTTTTTAAAAGCCAAAATGAAGAAGTTCAGGAGATAGTTATTGGTCAGAGACTTGGAAAGTTTTTTAGTGATCTTGGTGAGAAATATTTAGAAAAGTTTCAAAGCAGTACAAAAATCCCAATAAAGGTTTCAAGTGATAGAAGGACTGCAGCGCTAGGGGCTGCAATTTCATTTGCATGCTCATAAGAGGATCAACCCCAACAAAAGAACCACTAGTTTCCATAGGACTTATTTTACCTATCGATAAACAGGAGTACGTAAAGATTACCTCCAAAAATAACCCGGATTATGAAATAAAGGCTCTTGAGAATCAATTGCTTGTCAACGGAGAAAAGTCAAGCAAGTTTAACCTACAAGAGCTAACAGGAGAGTCTGGTTATAGTATTAAACCAGTGACTGCCGGAAGGGGTTTTCATTGGCAGAAACAAATAGCTATATCGATTAAAGGATCCATTAAAATTAAGAATATTGATGGTTGTTTGTTTTTGGTGAATGAAGTTGGAATGGAAGATTATCTTATGTCTGTAGCTACCTCTGAGATGAGTGGCGAGTGCCCAGAAGCACTACTTGAAGCACAAACCATAGCAGCAAGATCGTGGCTTATGGCATCGGAGGAGCAAAAGCATAAGGATTTAGGCATAGACGCATGCAATGACGATTGCTGCCAGAGATATCAAGGCATAAAAAACATATCTGCAAGAGCTAAATCAGCAGCTTTAAATACTCGAGGAAAATTTGTTATTCATAACAATAAAATTTGTGATACTAGGTATTCAAAATCATGCGGAGGAATATCTGAAAATAATGAAAATGTTTGGGGTGATAGTCCGAAAGAATACTTACGCGCCATTTTTGATAGTAGATGTGGAAACATTCCTGATTTTTCTGATGAGGAGCAGCTTAATAAATGGATTTTTGAACCTCCGGATTGTTATTGCAACAATGAATACATAAGTAAAAGTGAGCTAAAAAGATTCCTTGGCTCTGTTGATGAGGACGGAGATTACTTTAGGTGGGAAATAACCTATTCAAATGAACAGCTAACAAAAATAAT
>JAYNUL010000290.1:0-564 GCA_038281125.1 Fidelibacterota bacterium
TGTTTGGCTCGTATGTTAAGATATTTCCATCAATACTGTAGGAGCCGTTTTGAGGGGTTGTCACTAAGCTATATGTTAAGTTGTCACCATCCGGGTCATTTCCTACTAAAGAAATATTTGCCAATCTAAAGCTATTTCTATTTTCATCGATAGAGGCATTAACATCATCGGTGGTTGGGGGTCTGTTGCTTTCAATTTCGTAAAATTTAAATGTGAGGGTACCACCATTATCACCATATCCCGAATCATTGAAAACAACCGATATTGGCTCATTAGTACCAGTAAAATAGTAATCATAAACATGTGAATCATTATAATGATCTTCAATTGGTCTAGGAGGTATTTGCCCATTCCATGTCCATGAAGTACCACTATCATGAGGCCAATTCTGATTATCGTCATATGGAACTGGCGGGTCAATATCTTGATTTAAACCTCTTAACCTATAGGCAGCATCCATTAAGTTTTGATTTGAGTAATAAACTGTTCCAGAGGCTTCCATATAATAATTTTTGTTAGATTGAAATGTAGTACTGGTTGTAACTGGGGTAGATGAATTATAAC
>JAYNUL010000290.1:574-1860 GCA_038281125.1 Fidelibacterota bacterium
GTATTTATTCTTAGGATCTGTATCAATTTCAAATGTACCACCCTGGAAATATCCCTCTCCTGAGCCTGCATCATATATTCTAATGGAATACCCCTCTCCTGATGTTGCACAATCAATCGTCCATGAAAATTTGTTTCCACTTCCAGCATCTCCGCTTATATCAGAAATTTTCTCTGAACCATTATATAACTGTATACCATTATTCGCAAATCCATTTTCCCATCGAATTGGATATGCCCTTCCACAAATTAATTTTTCTCCTCCAGCAGGAAAGGATACAATACCACTACTATTTGGTGGAACAATATTGGAGAATCCAGAATTAATACTAAATGTAGGATGGATTTCTCTACCAGTTTTATCGTTTAATGAATTATCTTCAAAATCATAATAAGCTCTAAGGTTTGATAGCTTTATATTATAGGCTAAGGTAGGATTTCCATTATTATATAATGAAACAATATCATTTATAGTCAATGCAGTATTCCAAACTGCAACTTCGTCTAATAAACCTGTATAATCATGTTGAGAACCTTCTTCAGATAAATGTCCTATTTGCCACGTACGATTTGCATCATAATAATCAGCACCTAAATTAATAGATTTGGTATTTTCTAAAACACCGTTCACATAAATCTTAAGCTCATTATTTTGAGCATCAGCGACATAAACCATGTGATTCCATAAACGATTATCTGTAAAATCTGTACTACCACTAACATCATCACTACCCAAATATATTTTACCATTTGCACCACTGTCAGTAAAACCCATTCTGCCGTATTGTTCGTTGGATGTAGAAGCATGAATTATCACATCCCTATTTGGATTTTTATCACTTTTAAACCATGAACTGATGGTTATAGAGCTGTTTGCTTTTCCGAGGTTTGAATCAATTTCTTGTAAACTAATGTAAGAATTATCACTCAATGACAAGGAATTACTATTGCTGCCTGAAAAATTTGATTGTTCAAAAATTGAGAAATAAGAATCACTTTCATCAAAATTTTCTCCAGAGCCAGCATCATAAACTCTAATTTTATAATTATCTCCAATTGATAAGCCTTCAGGAATAGACCATTCAAATGAATTTGATGATCCAACATCTCCGTTAATATCTAATACTTTTGTTTCTCCTTTATATAACTCAATACCAGTATTACTAAACCCTCCATTCCATGTAATGGTATAAGCTAAACCTGTTCTTAAAATTTCACCGCCATTAGGTTAGGTAATATCAGTTGCAGTTCCTGAAATAGAAAATGTATTATCACTTTCATCATAAA
>JAYNUL010000291.1:0-1857 GCA_038281125.1 Fidelibacterota bacterium
CTTAAACACACTTCAAGAACATTTCAAAAACCCAGTAGGATTTAATTTAGAGAAAATTTGGTTTAACACTTTAAGCATCCCAAATAAAAAGTTTAGCACCAAAAGGGAAGATTACTTTATCGAGGATGAGAACTTCAGGGGAACTGTTGGTTATGATACTTGGCTTAATTTTAATGATAAACTTTATTTTTTTAGCTGTAACTGGAACTCATCCTTGGCGAGTGAAGGTGGTTTAAAAGTATTTATTCTCGATAACGGCAATGTGGAAGATTTTATCTACAAAGAGGTTGAGGGTTGCACACATCCATTTAATCTAAAAAATAGTGACGGGACCTACACATCGGTCTTCCTAGGTGTTGATGAAGGAAAACTTGGTAGAGTTGATGAGGAACCAACAAGCCCATCCTACATTTTTAAACCAGAGGACAATAGTTTTATAGACATGAACCTGAGATTAGGTGCGCATGGTCCCAGTGTGTTCGATTATGAGCAAGACGGCGATCAAGATATCATTACCAATGATTATGGCACATCTGTAACTGATGGTTTTGTAAGTGGTTGTCCGCCCGAATTAATCCTAAGAAATGATGGAAACGAAATATTCAAGCCTGTAGAGATATATCTGCCAGGTCAGCCACAATCAGGTGCGTGTATTGGTACGCAGTCAGCTTCAGCATTTTATGATGAAGATAGCAATTTAAACGTTGTGTATACAGATTTTGATATAAAGGATCTTCAAGACAATGAATGGGATATAAATTTAGAGCGAAATATTATTGTCACAAGAAATCCAAACACTTTTGAGGTTATTGATGTTGTTGAGCTGCCACAACCATATAATGAGGTGAATTTTACAGATTTAGAGTTCTACGGCCCTGGCGCTGAAGGCAGATGGGGTCTTTCTCATGACCCTAGATCGACTGTTATTGATCTTGATTACGATGGAGATATGGATATCATCGTCTCAAATCAAAGTTATTGGCGTGAAAAAAATGCTTTTCCTCAAATTCTCATTAATCATGATGGCGAATATGTAGATGAAACTGACGAAAGATTATTTAACTGGAACATTAAAGTAGGAAACTTTCACAGGTGGAATTTTGTTGATGTGAATAATGATGGTTATCTTGATATTTCAACATCAGATGGATGCGACCGCTTTTTTACCGACATAGATGGAAACGTTCTTGATGTTCCAGCTTATCTTGGTTGCGAGCGCAGAGTAGCTATTAATGATGGTGATGGTCATTTTGTAGAAATAATAGGGCCATCACAAATTTACCAAATTACAAGCACGCAAGGTGAGGTAGAAGAGCACAAGGTAGGAATCGTAAGAGCAATCTTTGGAATGCATGAAAACAAAAACTTATTTTGGGTATATCTTGATGGCAAGGATTGGAGAAATGGTTATACACCTGATGGGGAAGCTGAAATCTTCACAGTTAGTTTAGAAGGGACCTTAAGCACCGGTCCAAACGGCATTAATCCTGCCATAGTCGGGGAGCCAGGGTACAACGAATTTTATTATCTTTTGCATAATGAATCAGCCCGTGAAGCAGTAATGTCAGGAGAGTATGAAAATGGACTTGAGCACTATATTGCTGTGGGTAAAGAAGCTGGATTATTGCCAAATGCTAAGTCAACTAGTGCAGTAGTTGTTGAATCGTACAATTCAAACCCACAACACACAATTAATTAGTCTTTAACTTTGCCGCAGACTTGGCAGGTTTGGCCTTTTGAAAGATAAACCCCACCACAGCTGGGACTTAAGGGTTTGTTTTTTAGGATTAGACCTATCCCCATGCCAGCAATGGACAGCGCTACAACGATGATGGCTAAAATGGCGTTGGTCATGGG
>JAYNUL010000292.1:0-1856 GCA_038281125.1 Fidelibacterota bacterium
GAGATTACTTTAGGTGGGAAATAACCTATTCAAATGAACAGCTAACAAAAATAATAAATAAAAAGTTGAATGAATCTTTTGATTCTATTGAATCTCTGATTCCTATGAAAAGAGGTGTATCAGGAAGAATTATGATCCTAACAATATCTGGAAAAAAGAACCAAAAGGAGCAAAAAATCTTGGTGGACTCTGAGTATAATATAAGAAACGCTTTACATCCTGAATTTTTATATAGTTCGGCCTTTGTCATTAATGCAAATTCTGACTCGGAAAGTTGCGCAGAAAAAATAACCTTATCTGGAGCAGGCTGGGGACATGGTGCGGGGCTATGCCAGATTGGAGCACTTAGAATGGCTATCATTGGTAATTCTTCGGAAAAAATCTTGAAACATTATTTTTCATCAACAGAAATAAAAAAGATGTATGACTGAATCAATATCACTTCATTGGATCGATTGGACAATCATTGTTGCCTACATCTGTTTCTCCCTAGGCGTAGGCATTTATTTTTCAAAAAGAGCAGCTTCTAGCACTGAAGAATATTTTCTATCCGGACGAACCCTACCTTGGTGGATAGTAGGCACATCCATGGTTGCAACAACATTTGCGGCAGATACACCACTTGCAATTACTGAGTTTGTAAGAGGACAGGGCATTTGGAAAAATTGGTTTTGGTGGAATCTGCTTATGGGTTCATTATTAAGTGTTTTTCTATTTTCTCGACTATGGCGTAGGGCTGAGGTCCTTACTGACAATGAATTATTAGAGATTAGATATAGTGGCAAGCCCGCTGCCTTTCTACGTGCGTTCAAGGCTGGTTATTTTTCTATACTTTATAACTTTATTGTTATGGGATGGGTTATAAATGCAATGGCCTCGGTTGTTTCTGTGATGCTTGACATTGACAAGTGGAGTGCTGTTTGGCTTTGCGTTGTTATAGCGCTGGTTTATGCAATCCTCTCTGGATTTTGGGGAGTAGTAATTACTGACCTTGTACAATTTTGTATTGCAATGTTTGGTTCAATTTCTCTGGCAATAATTGCACTTGGTCACATTGGGGGAATGGAACAGTTGCTTGAAAAGCTTTCTAACTTGATAGGGACCGGGGTAATTCATGAAAACACATTAAAGTTCATCCCTCCAGTTCCAGATGCTGAACTTTCCTCTTCAACATTCTGGGAGTCTCCTTTCTCAAAATTTATAATTTTCATTTCTGTTATGTGGTGGAGTCATCATGGAACGGACGGTGGAGGATACATCATACAGAGAATGTCCTCAGCAAAAAATGAGAGACACGCAATGCTTGCTACACTATGGTTCAATCTGGCACACTATGCGCTCAGAGTGTGGCCATGGATTATTGTTGCAGCTGTTTCTATTGTAATGTTTCCTGTAATACCTCCCTCCTATTCAGAGCTTGGAGTTAAGGCAGGATATCCCCTTGTCATGAACACCTTGCTGGGACCAGGACTAAAAGGGATACTAATAGTTTCATTCTTGGCCGCGTTTATGTCGACAATTGACACTCATCTTAACTGGGGCGCATCCTATTTAATCAATGATGTATACAAAAGATTTTACAAACCTGATGCTTCTGAGAAACATTATGTGATTATTGGAAAAATTATTACCGTGGTATTAATGATACTTGCTGCATTTACTGCATTAAAAATGCAGAGCATTGAAAAGGCTTGGGAATTTATTTTTTCAATGGGAGCAGGTATCGGATTAGTTCTAATTCTCAGATGGTTTTGGTGGCGTGTGAATGCATGGAGCGAGATTACTGCTCTTGCAACTTCAATTTTAATTACAATCTCTCTTGAGTTTATTGCATGGAATCAAACAATTGTATCAGG
>JAYNUL010000293.1:0-1848 GCA_038281125.1 Fidelibacterota bacterium
GCACCATATGTCCAAGCGGTTCGTCCATCAAACTCTTATTATAGGTAGCAACACTATAATTTCCTTCATTAACACTCATATCAAAATACCCGCCTCCAACCATCTTTCCTTCAGAATTTGAAACATAAACCAAAAAAGCATTTCCAGCTTTAATGGCATCTTTTTGGATATCCCAAGATTCTATAGGTCGAGTGACACGGCCTGCAACATGTTTATGCAAATTCCTGAAATCACTCCAAGTATTTTCACAATATTCATCCATTACACTAACAGTCCATTTTTTTAATCCTGAGCTAACCAAAGGTCTATAGCTCTTTCTGATAAAAGATCTTATTTGATTTACAGATAAAGATAAATCAACATAAAGTTCGTAATTCACCTTATCTAAAACTGCTCCATTTTCTAAACATAGTTGATGCCATTGACTTACATTAACTTTTGCCGACAACTCAGAAGAGCGCCAAATCTGACCTTCGGATTTGATTACAAGACTATTTAAAAACTTAATACATGCTTTTATGATCTTTCTTTGTGACTTTTTAGGAAAATCTTCAATGAATAATGGAGGAACTATGACTCCACCATAATTATCATTGATTGATTTTATTGGATCTTCTTTTCCAAAATCTAAATATAGAGGCCAAACTCCACAAGTTTTATTATCATTATAAAGCACTAAAGAAATATCAATTAAGCTTTCTGATAGGTATTTAAAAACGGTTAATTGATAATCTACTAAATGCTCTAGATAGTATGTTGGTACTTCAGATATTTTTTTAACTCCGTCACTCCAATGATTTTTTGAATTTTCTCTAAATTGGCCATCAAGTCCAGCTTCTTTAATTAGCATCATTACTTCACTTTTATTTAGCATATTTATACCCTAGTAATTTTTTGACGACGAGAATTTTATGATTATTAAAAGAAAAAGGGAAACTTAAAAAACATTCATTAGAATATTTACAATTAGCCACTATCCCATATTAAAATTGATTTAATCTATATCTGATTTCATGATAATGTCAGCTAATTTAACAGGATCTCCATAACTTACATTACAATTTACTTGGCTTCCTACTACAGAATCAAACATTTTTGTTGGAAGCCCAAAACCTGGACGAACGCTTCGAATATCATCGATTTTAATTACATCTCCCTCTTTTAATGATTTTACAAAATACAGTGATCGTCTATATTGGGCATTATTCTTTTCGCTTGTCTTAGTTCCATATTTTGGCAAACCAATTGATTGCCATGCCGCAAGGGATGATTCGCATAAATTTCTCATATCAATTGGCTCAAGAGAAAAACTATCATCAGCACCGCCACCTTTGCGATCAAGTGTAAAATGTTTCTCTATAATACATCCACCTAGTATGATGCTCGCTATTGCACAGGTATTATCAAGAGTATGATCAGAAAGACCAACGACAGTTTGGAAACGTTCTCTCATATCAACAATACGAGATAGGTTATAATCCGAGGCCAATGCAGGATAGCTGCTTACACATGTAAGCAAAGCGAGCTCTGAACAACCTCCAGCTCTTGCTGTATCAACTGCCTCTCTAATCTCATCTTCACTTGCCATACCTGTTGAGATAATCATTGGTTTACCAGTACGAGCTACATAATCTATTAATTTCAAATCAACTGTTTCGAAAGAAGCAATTTTATATGCAGGAGCGTTGAGATCTTCTAATAAATCAACAGCACTTTCATCAAATGGTGAGCTAAAAATAGTAATATCAACTTTACGAGCATGCTCAAATAGAGGTTTATGCCAATCCCAGGGCATATGTGCATCTTTATATAATTCATATAAAGTTTGCCCCTTCCATAGGCCATCAC
>JAYNUL010000294.1:0-1847 GCA_038281125.1 Fidelibacterota bacterium
ATCCTACTCCCTGACCAACCCAATAAGTGGAGAGATCTCTAGCTCCTGCATGACCGCCTTCTGCCAATTTATTAACTTTTTGAAGAGCTGGTTCAGCAACCATTGGTTGCAAAGGCATAGGCAATGGATCAGGAGCCTTGTCAGATTCCCATGCTTCCGTCCAAGGAGAAACCAACTGTCTAGAATGTTTTCCTGTTCTGCTTCTTGATCTCACAGTTTGACTAGAATTTGCAGCAACCATTTTTTCTTTTATAACTGGAGGCACTTCTGATTCGACAGTAGTTAACCAAACCGAACCACACCATGCTCCGGATGCTCCCATTGCCATTGCAGCAGCCATTTGTTGACCTGTAACAATGCCCCCGGCAGCTAAGATTGGAACATCTCCATATGGTTGGATTGCTTTATGCACTTCGGGTATCAACACCATTGTCGAAACACTTCCACAATGTCCACCTGCTTCAGTACCTGAAACAACTAAAATATCCACTCCTGCTTTAACTTGATTAATTGCATGTTGAGCAGTTCCTAGTAAAGCTGCAACCTTCACGTCATTTTCTTTTCCCATCTCTAACATCCAGTCAGGTGGAACACCTAAGGCGTTAGCTATAAGTTTTATGGGATGACTAAAAGCAACATCTAATAGAGCTTTGGCACCATCTGCTTTGGTATTCTGAGCAAAACTAGACCCAGCTGTATCGATGGTTCTTAGTTCAGAGGCTTCGATATCATGATTTTCCAGGATATCAGCTCTGTAGTCAGCATATTCTTGTGGAATCATGCTCTTTAATTTTTCTGCATCGAACTTTTCACTTTGATCAACCATTTTGTTTGGAATAAGAACGTCAACGCCATAAGGTTTGCCATCAATATGATCATCGATCCATTTTAATTCTTTTTCCAATTGCTCAGGCGACATACCTACTGCACCCAGAACTCCGCATCCGCCAGCTTTTGAGACAGCAACTACAACGTCTCGACAATGCGTAAAAGCAACTAATGGAAACTCTATATCTAACAATTCACAAATTTTTGAATTCATCATAATAATCTCCAATTATTTAGGATAAACCTCGATTTCAATTTTTTTAGTGACAACATTTATTGTGCCTTCGACATAATGAATCACCCCATTGGTTAATTCATCAAGCATATAGATACTGATAATTCCGCCGTTTCTCTTGTATACACCGGTTAGATTTGCACCCGTGAATACACCATCATCGTTAATGGCTCTTGCCAATCCAGATATGGTTCCAGAATTTCTTTGATCGTTTGATGGCATTAATTTGTAGTCAGCATAAACTGCTCCGTATTCCCCGGCTCTTCCAGAAGCAGAAATTACTGCATATTCTTGACCGAAGTTTATGGTATCAATTTCTAGGTTTGCCTTAAAAGAATCACCAGAAATTGAATAACTAAAGGCAGTTGAACTTAAAAATAACAACGCACCTAAAAATAAAATTTTATTTATTATATTTTTCATTCTTTTCTCCACTTACATAAAATAATATCATCTAAATAAGCCTCCAAATCAAGTCTTATAGTAGAATTTTGTTATGAACAGAACTCAATCAAACATTGGCACTGCAGTAACTCTTGCGGTTGCTCTCTTAGTGGCGTGGGTATGCAGCTTAAATTCACTTACTATATCGGGGATACCATTATTCGGATTTTGTGCATTAATAATTTTTGTAATTCAATATGTAATCTTTATTCCTTCTTATTTAAATCAAACTGAACATTTCTTTGATTTAACCGGAAGCCTCACATTTATATCGATATCAATTTTATCTGTGGCACTGAGTCCAAACTTGTCTTTAATAAATATTTTATTAGCCCTAATG
>JAYNUL010000295.1:0-1828 GCA_038281125.1 Fidelibacterota bacterium
TTGTATATGACGTGATTCGTTTGCTTGGTAGAATCGACTTAATAATTAAAATTGTATCTGGTAAAAATCAAAGGCAGATTTCTAGACCAATGCAATCTATTTTAAGAATTGGATTTTATGAGATTTTGATTGATGATAATACTCCTAATTATGCAACAGTTGACTCATTAGTTAACCTTGCAAAATCTTTATCAAACCGAAAATCAGCAGGTTTTATAAATGCTGTACTCAGAAAACTTGTTCGGAAAAATAATAATAATCTAGGTTGGATTAATTCTTTATCCAATAACTCAGAATGGAATTCATTGCCAGACTGGATTCAGAGGAGATGGAAGAAAAATTTGGGCTCGGAAGGTTTTATTAAGATGATTGAAAGTGTGAATGAAAATCCACCTAGCTTCATTCGTATTGATCAAAAAAGAAAGAATGTAGAACAAATAATTGAAGATTTATCAAATGATAATATTGATACAAAAATATTTTCAGAATCTTTTCTAATCGTTAAAGGAGGATTTGGCAAGGTACTTCAAAACAAAATGTTTAAAAACGGAGAGATTTCGATACAAAATCCAGCATCTGCTGCGGTGGTGGATTGTTTGAATGTAAAAAAGGGAGATTTTGTTATCGATGTGTGTGCAGCACCAGGTACCAAATCTCTTTATCTATCAAGCCTCGTTGGTAATTCTGGAAAGATACTCGCATCTGATGTTAGAACAGAAAGAGTTGAAATGGGAAAGAGGGATGTTGAGAGACATGGAAAACTAAATATTCAGTGGGAAGTAAAGGACGCAACTAAAGATAGTTATCCGATGACAGATTACATTCTTATTGATGCACCATGTACAGGCACTGGAGTATTAGGAAGAAAACCTGATATAAAATGGCGTCGAAAAAATAGGGATATTCTGGAAATGGCTAAAAAGCAATTTGATATTTTAAGTCATTGTTCAAAATTTGTAAAAGCCAATGGAGTTATAGTGTATGCTACTTGCTCTATCGAGCCAGAAGAGAATTGGAACGTAGTTGATCGATTTCTTAATTTTAATCCAAATTTTAAACTGGATTATATCCATTCTATGGTTCCTAAATCTTGGATTGATGATAGAGGTGCATTAAACACTTTACCTCACATCGATAGAGTAGATGGTATGTTTGCTGCAAGGATAATAAAAGAAAAATGAAAAATTTAGCTGCATATTCAATTACGTTTGTTGGATTATCCTTATTTGTTATTTTTGTATTTGACAGTTTTTTAATGCCCTCCTATGTAAGAATGAATTCTGGGAGATATATGGTAAACGTTGTAGACAAAAAGATCGATTATGCTGAGAAAGTTTTAGAGTCAGAAGGATACAGGAGTTTAGTTTCAGACACTCTATTTACAACTGCTTATGAATCTGGAACTGTTGTGGACCAATATCCTGCTCCAAATACTAGAGTAAAAGAAGGAAGAACAGTTCGACTTAAGATTGCACAACCTGAGAAAATGGTTTCAATACCTGATCTAATAGGTAGATCATTGCGGAGCGCAGAACTGGCTCTAAATCAGATAGGGCTGGCGATTGATACGGTTTATGAAGAATATAATTCAGACGTGCCATCCGGAAATGTGACATGGCAATATCCTAAGGATGGAGATATGCTTAACAAAGGAATGGGACTACATCTGACAATTAGCCTTGGGGTTCCTCCTAACTTTTTTCAAGTTCCTAATCTATTTGGTTTGAGTAGAAAAAAAGCAATTCAAGACTTAGAGAAGGCTGGTTTTAATGTTGGTAAAGTATTCTACCGCCAAAACGAGGATTTAATTCCCTATACGGTTCTAGAC
>JAYNUL010000296.1:0-1814 GCA_038281125.1 Fidelibacterota bacterium
ATTTTCTGATGGTATTTCCATACTATTTAATTCAAAACCTGAATATCTTGCAGTACTGACAAAGACAAATGTTGACAACAAAGTAGTTTCTGTTCCCTGGCCAACTCTCTTAACCGGTATGATGTTCATTCAGGTATTTTATTGGTCTACCAACCAAGTAATTGTTCAAAGAGCTATGGCTGCTAAAAGTTTGGCAGAAGGACAGAAAGGTGTCCTATTTGCTTCAGGCATGAAATTAATTGGACCTATTATGTTATGTCTTCCTGGAATAATAGCGTTACATATGTCAGATGTGTTAAGCATAACAAAACAGGATCAGGTTTATGGTGCGGTAGTAAGGCATGTACTCCCAGACTGGTCCATAGGGTTGTTTGCTGCTGTATTATTGGGATCGATACTTAGTTCATTTAACAGTGCATTAAATAGTGCCTCTACCTTATTTAGTCTACAATTTTATAAGGGCTATATAAATACCTCAGCATCAGATGATGAGATAGTTAAAACTGGTAAGAATTTTGGGATTATTCTTGCTGTTGCATCTATTATTATTGCGCCTCTTCTTGCTCAGATGGAATCAATCTTTACATATCTGCAAAAGGTGAATGGTCTTTATAGCGTACCCATCATTGGAATTTTTATGCTTGGTGTAGCTACTCGACATGTACCAGCAATTGCTGCGAAAATTGGGATGGTAGTTGGGATGGCGTCCTATGCATTTTTTACATTTGTCAACATAAGCGATGTCCCTACTTTTTTTGCTAATGGTGATGGTGATCTTCATTGGTTACATGGCTATTTCATCAGCTTTATTTTATCAGTGGGTGTGATGCTTGTAATTGGCCACCTAAATCCCAAAACAGATGCTGAAATGGATGCGAGTGATGAGAAAGATCCTGCTCCAGTTGATATGACACCTTGGGAGCATGCTAAAACCGTATCTTATGGAATAATGGCATCAACAGTTGGGATATATCTGCTACTAACAATGGCATCAAACTAGAAAACTTAAATAACAAGGAGCAAATAACATGAAGAAAAGGAACTACTTAATACAGAAGATTACTTTTGTGTTATTACCAATTCTTATGGTAAGTCAAAGTATTAATAACTTTGATCAAGATGCAGAGCCAGGATACTGGGGTGTAGAAAACTCAGATAACGCTGATCCTGCTCTAAGTAATACTACCCTTACTACAACTTCAGACGCGGTTGAAGGTGTTGGCGCTATGCAAATTGATTATAGCGTCCACAATAGCGAAGCATGGGGCGGATATACGAAAATATTTCATTATTCAAATCCATTTGGAGATGATGCAGGTTCGCCTGTTGAAGGGACGTGGATTCTAGCACCAGAGGCAGGAGCATTAATGGTCGGTCCTTCTGCTGGAAGTGGTGACTGGTGGTCCAGTTCAGAAGAAGATGTTACCACAAGAGCATGCTATTTTGATGATCATTATGTATTTAATGCGGATGGATCTTTCCAAAATGTAATGGATGGCGAGACCTGGCTTGAAGCTGCTTTCCAAGGTGTAGAATCAGACCAATGTGGAACTCCTGTTGCTCCGCATGATGGTTCCAATGCTGCTACATGGGAGTACAACGATGCAAGTGGCGAGCTCACATTGACAGGGCTTGGAGCTTATTTGGGATTACCAAAGGCTGTTAATGCAGGCGAGCTTCCAAATGTAGATGTACCTGAATCTGTTACTTACACTGTAACCCTAGAAGAAAACATGATGACTGTTGTCATTGAGGCAGGAACAGGGGTATTCTGGACTTATAAAATTCTTCCTGAACAACAGGCTCAAGAAAAT
>JAYNUL010000297.1:0-1108 GCA_038281125.1 Fidelibacterota bacterium
GAAATATGAATAATGAGGTTTATGTTAATTACATAAATAGAATTTTTGATTCATCGCTTAAAATAAAAACGACCATCGAGATTAAATCTATAGATAAATCCAATTCAAGATTAAAGTTAATTTCTTATTATGTATTTACATCCATTGAAACTGGAACGCAATGGAAATTTAAAACCAACGAATCAAAAATGATTTTAGTCGGCACACCTGCATACGGAGCAGAGCCATATAGAGAGTGCGCATCAAAGCATTTATTTGAAAGCAGAATAATAAAAGAATTTATCAACCAATAACACAAATAAATTTTCATTACTTTGAGTATGATGATATAAATACAGAGGAGATTATAAATATTTAGGAGAAAATTATGAAAACCTTTTTATCAGCAATATTTTTATTATCGACAGTAACTATTCAAGCAGGCCATCATGAAAAAGGGCATATGGGTAATACAGTAGAATGGGAAATTGCAACATATACTTCAGCAGCCCCAGATTTTATAGGAGATTTTGCTACTGTAGTTGGTGCTAGTGGAAAAGTTCTAAGAGAAGGAACAAACGGATGGACATGTCTTCCTTTTATTCCAATGCCAAAAATGGGTTTTAAAAGCGCTAATGAAGCAGCTCCAGCATGTGCTGATGCAAATGCAGTGGCCTGGGCAAATGCTTATATTGCTCAAGAGAAACCTGAGATTGAAAATGATGGATGGATTTGGATGAAACATGGTGATACTGGTGTTGACAATTTTAGACCCTATTCTGAAGGAGATAAGGCAAATACAAAACCGGAAGATTGGATATACTCTGGATCACATTTAATGTTGATGCCAAAAGATCCAAAGTCTCTTGATGGTGTTACAACAGATTTCACTTCTGGTGCACCTTATGTAATGATGAAAGATACTCCATTTGTTCATTTAATGATCCCATTAGATGGATATTATGATTATCAACCTGAATCGGCACCTAAATAAAAAGGAAGCGCTGTCTAGAGGCAGCGCTTGTTGAGAATTGAAAAACTTATTAGCATTTTTAAAGAGGCTGTAATATTGTTTCTATGATAAATTAAAGTAATCTTTTAAGTTCATTGAGGTATAAATATGGAAAGA
>JAYNUL010000297.1:1118-1809 GCA_038281125.1 Fidelibacterota bacterium
CCTTTGTGGAGCTTTATTGGCGATCATAAGATGTATCTAGAAATTCTTCAGGGCAAACATAAAATTTTTTAACATTCTTCTATGGAAACGTATCAAATAATTATTTTGGGGCTATTTTTGGGTCTTGTTTTTTTAGAGATAATTTTTACTAATTTTTTTAATAAACATAATCAACGCCCAAAAGATGGAGTGGTTGAGCTATTTGGTTTTTTTCAATTAAATTTTTTTGCTCTTCCATTAGTTTTTGGTTTTGGTTACGGGCTGGCTGAAACATTTTTTCCATCGAGCAAAGGACTAATTTCTGATTGGGGCTTCTTTGCAATATTTGGTTTGCTTTTAATCTTTGATGATTTGACTCAATACTGGTGGCATAGAACTTGTCATAATGTTCCAATTTTGTATAACCTTCATAGATCTCATCATGACTCTGAGTATCTATCAATAAGAGTAGTTTTTAGAAATGCTCTTTTATATTATTTATTAATGCCAGGTCTTTGGTTTGCAGGCATACTTTTTTACTTAGGATCAGGATGGGTTTATGCCTATTATATCGTCATAAAACAAGCAGTGATCTTTGGAGCACATACCGATCTAAGATGGGACAAAAAGCTTTATGAAATAAAATGGATGAGCCCAATTATGTGGGTTCTTGAAAGAACTATATCTACACCTTCAACTCACTGGATGCATC
>JAYNUL010000298.1:0-1778 GCA_038281125.1 Fidelibacterota bacterium
GTGGTGTCTCAAAAACACCATTAACCATTGACCATATTACTCCAAAAGGCAAGGGTGGAGGAGATTCTTGGGAAAACTTAGTTGCTGCTTGCAAACCTTGTAATCAGAAGAAGGGAGACAGATTACCTAAAGAGGTAGGAATGGTGTTAAAGAGAAAACCAAAACGTCCTAACCGATTATATTTTTTCCAAAGATTTGTAAAAGAACAACAACAGGAATGGCGTCCATACCTATTTATGGAACCATTTAGAAACATATAATTGGCTAAGTGGAAAGTGTAAAAAAAATGCGCGTTCTTAGCGGTATCCAGCCATCTGGAGCTTTACATTTGGGAAATTATTTTGGAATGATGAGCAGGATGGTAAGGTATCAGTCGGAAAATGATTTATTTTGTTTTATTGCTAATTATCATGCGCAAACAACTATACCAACTGCACAGACCTTATCTGAAAACACGTTCAATGCTACTTGTGATTTTTTAGCTTTGGGTATAGATCCTGAAATCTCAACCTTTTGGGTTCAGTCGGATGTTCCACAAGTTACAGAGTTAATGTGGATTCTTTCTTCCTTAACAAGTGTTGGCAGCCTTGATAGAGCAACATCCTACAAAGATAAAATTGCTCAAGGAATAAAACCAAATGCAGGTCTCTATTCCTATCCAATATTAATGGCAGCGGATATTTTACTTTTTGATGCTGAATTAGTTCCTGTTGGTAAGGACCAAAAACAACATCTGGAAATGACTAGAGATATTGCAACAAGATTTAATAACTCTTTTGGCCAGACATTAATCATTCCTGAGCCTGATATTGAAAAAGAGACCCAATTAATTCCAGGTGTGGATGGTAAGAAAATGAGCAAATCCTATGATAATACAATACCAATCTTTGATTCTGAAGAAAATATAAGAAAAAGAATAATGACTATAATTACCGATGCTGCAGATATTAATGAGCCAAAAGATAAAGACACTCCCTTATTTCAGCTTTATAGTTTATTTCTTGATAAACAAGAGCAGTCAAAGCTATCAGCTCGATACGATGATGCAGGACTAAGATATGGTGATGTGAAAAAAGAACTATTTCAAAAGGTGATGGACCATTTTCAGCCTTTTAGAGAAAAAAGAGCAAGTCTAATTTCTAGGCCAAAAGAAGTCAGAGATATTCTGAGATTAGGTGCAAAAAAGGCAAATATTATTGCTGAAGAGGTTTTGGACAGAGTAAAATCATCCGTAGGTATGAATAACATTAAATGATTTATAAGGTACAACTAAAAAACTTTGAAGGTCCATTGGATCTCTTACTTTATTTTATAAGAAGAGATGAACTTGATATTTATGATATCCCGATTGCTAAAATTACTAAAGATTTCATAGCGGTGATTGAACAATGGAAAAGAGCGAACCTTGTCCTTGCGGGTGAATTCATTGTTATGGCATCAACTCTGATGAGGGTAAAAGCAAAAATGATGTTACCCAGGCCTGAACTGGACGAAGATGGTGAAATTATTGACCCCCGTGAAGAATTAATGCAACAATTAATCGATTATAAAAGGTTTCGTGATGCTTCTGATATCCTTAGAAGGATGTCTATTGAAAGGAGCTATAAAGTTGCAAGACAATTTGAGCAAGAAATATCTATTTATGAGGGTGATGATTTAGAAATCTATTTTAAGGATGTAACTCTTTATGACCTCGCGAGAAAATTTAAGGAGGCAATTGATTCTAAGCCTGTAATTTCACAATTTGAATTAAATCGTGAGCCAATCAGATTAGAAAA
>JAYNUL010000299.1:0-1777 GCA_038281125.1 Fidelibacterota bacterium
TGATGGTATGGGAATGGGTCCTTATAAAATTAAATGTAAGATGTGGCGGGAGGGTGATAAAGCAATTTTCGATTTTGATGGTACAGATCCTCAGGCACAGAGTTCTATCAATTTTTATTTAAATGAAGAGATGTTTAAGATGTTTTTTGGATCTTTCACTATCAACGTTGTCGATCCTCAAATACTTTTCAATGATGGTTTTTATGACCTGGTTGATGTTCGAATACCGCAAGGCACATTACTTAAACCTAACTATCCAGCTGCACTTTCAGGAAGAACGCATGCACTTGGAAGAATTTTTGATGTCTTGGGAGCATTACTTGGAATGGGTGCACCAAATGAGATGTTAAATGCTGCTGGGTTTTCAGACTCTCCACATCTTTTCTACTCCGGATATGATGATAAGGGTGAGTGGTTTCAACTCTTTCAAATAGGATTTGGTGGTGTACCTGGGCGACCGGTTGGGGATGGACCAGATGGTCATTCATTGTGGCCAGCTTTTACTAACGTTCCTAATGAGTTCATTGAAGCTTATTTTCCTCTTCGAGTAGAAAAGTATGAAACCATCATTGATTCTGGCGGTCCTGGTTTACATCGCGGTGGTAATGGTTTATGTGTGGCATACAGATTTCTAGCTGATGGCCATATCGGGATTCATGATGACAGATGGCTAACTTTTCCATGGGGTGTAAACGGTGGTAAGCCAGGTCAGCGATCTACTAAGATTTTGCATCGTGATGGCGAAGATCCACAAGTTGTTCCAGCAAAATGTGAAGGCATTATGGTAAAGAAAGGAGACCTCCTTTACTTCAACACTTGGGGCGGCGGTGGGTGGGGTGATCCGCTTGAAAGAGACCCAGAGCAGGTGCTTATTGATGTAAATCGTAGATTGGTTTCAACTGAAGGTGCACTCAATTATGGAGTGGTAATAAAAGATAACGCTGTTGATGTTAAAGAAACGGAAAGCCTTAGAAAATCTATGAGATCTGAGAGAAGTGAACCTGAAATGTTTGATTTTGGAGGTGATTTAGATTCGATAAAATCTAGATGTCTTGAAGAGACACAACTCGAAGCGCCAGCATCAACAATGTTCAAAGTAAGCTGATTTGTCAAAGCTGAATTCAAAAAAAACTGGTATTGGAAAAAACCTTGCGTTAGTTGTAGTTGATTTAGCTAAGGGGTTTATAGACCCAGATTCACCTCTTGCATTCCCATGTGAGGAGCTTATCAAGCAAAATAATATATTAATTGATGAATTCAGGGAAAAATCTATACCAGTTATTTTTACCACAACTATATATAAAGATTTATTTGTGGCATCGGTATTTAGAGAAAAACTACCTGACCTCAATATTTTAAATCCTGAAAGTGGATGGAGTGATTTTACTAATCAAATAGGGCCCAACGATAATGAGCTGGTTATTGAAAAAACACATGCCAGTGCTTTTTTTGGAACTGATTTATTAATGCAATTAAATGACTTACAAATTGATACTGTAATTATTACTGGTGTAACTACCAGTGGTTGTGTAAGAGCAACAGCTGTGGATAGTCTGCAAAATAATTTCTTTACTGTGATTGTGGAGGACTGTGTCGGAGACAGAAATCCAGAATCTCATGCTGTAAATCTTAATGATATTAGCACCAAATATGCAGATGTTTTATCAAGTAAAAATCTTATAAATATTTTAAAGATTAGCGAATAAAAAATACCTCAACTTTTTTCAAAAAAAGTATTGACTCATTTTAGAAGAGGAGTAATATAAATATTACCTAA
>JAYNUL010000300.1:0-1748 GCA_038281125.1 Fidelibacterota bacterium
ATGATTAGTTTGCCTTTGAAAAATATCATAAGATTCAGTCTTGGAGGTATTCCTTATGATCTATGGGTTTTGCCCGGTATGCTATTTATAATAAGCTCGTTTATTATGTACCCACTATTATATCGAGAATTTTTTGAACTTAGAATTCATAAAAAAGTATTAACTAATCTTTCTCTAACACCTCATAGTAAAAATACTATAATCTTTTCGAGCTTGGTTGTTTCATCAATTGAGGCATTTGCTCTAGTTATTTTCAGTACAATTCTTTACGCATCCTTCATAAGTATTTCAATAAATATAATAGACTTAGGATATCTACTTTTTTGTTTGAGTTTATATAACCTTTTATTGGGAAATCTATACATTACCTTATCTCTAATTGTTGATAGGTTAACTACAATGTTGCTTTCAACTTTTATGGTATTTTTAGTTATAATTTTTGGGAATGGTTACCTGATTGAATTTTCCTTTTTCCCTCTTGGATTGGACTCGATAATCAAGTTGTCGCCTATTTCAATACCCTTTCAGATTTTTCAAAAATTTCATTCTACCGGAATGATTGATTATATATCTATATCTATTTTAATTATCTTAATCTATTTTTGGGTTTTACTTAATGGATATATCCTGAAAAACAAACTTCGTCAGTAATTTGTTTTTGAAATGATTGGTCCAAAAGCGTATATCCATCTGAGTCGATTAGAACAAAACATCTTCAATATTCAAAGGAATATTGGAGAAAGGAATTTGATGATAGTCGTAAAGGCAAACGGTTACGGTCATGGTGCAATCAATATCGCAAACTTTCTTTCTAAAAATTCTGCAATTATTTTTTGTGTATTCACAATAGAAGAGGCTATAAAACTAAGAGAGAATGGTGTCAAAAATCATATCCTAATCTTTTCTAGAATCCATAAAGAATGGATAAATCTTGCTGTGAAATATAATTTATGGGTTAATGCCTGTCATATTGATGATTTAAGAATACTTGATGCATTCTATACTGAAAAAAGAAAATGCCCTGACATTCATTTAAAATTTGATACAGGAATGACGCGATTAGGATTTGATTACGAGAATTACGAGAATATTTACCAATACCTTATCGAGCATTCTCATCTAAAAGTTAAGGGTATATATTCTCACTTTGCGACAGCTGATGAAGGGGATTTATCCTATGCAGAAATCCAATTGAAATTATTTAATGAAATACTAGAACATGGGAAAAAGCTAGGATTTAAATTTAAATATATTCATTGTTCCAATAGCGGAGCACTCCTAAATCTACCATTATCCTTATTTAACACTGTAAGAGTAGGTATGCTAGCATACGGTATCTCACCATCTAATGAGGTAGAAATGAATATTGATGTTGAACCTGTGATGAGCTTCTGTGGTCCAATTGTTAATCTTAGGAGAGTAAAAGCGAATACTCAAGTAAGTTATGGAGGGGTTTATTCAACAAAGAAAAATACAAATATTGGTGTCATTCAGACTGGTTTTGCTGATGGCTTTCCTAGGCCTTGGTATGAAAATGGGTACGTGAGCTATAGAGGGAATTATTTCAATATTGCTGGAAGAGTATGTATGGATCAATTTATGGTAGATTTTGGCGATATTGAGCCTAATCTAGGAGATGAGGTGTTGATTTTTGGTAAAAAAGATAATGATGAAATATCTGTTGAATTAATTGCTGATAAAATCAATTCAACTACCTATGTACTGCTTACTGCAATACAAGGAAGAAC
>JAYNUL010000301.1:0-1743 GCA_038281125.1 Fidelibacterota bacterium
AGAACTCAGATGCTAGTCATCATCAATCTTACTCAAAAGATATAGCAGACTTACATGATATAGCAGAGCCCATTGAGAAAGAAGAAACGGTATTAAAATCATTAAAAGAATTAGAAATTGAGGCAATTCAAAAAACACTTAAGCATACAGATAATAATATGAGTAAAGCCTCAAAAATATTGGGTATTAGTAGAATGACGCTTTATAGAAAAATTGACTCATACGGACTTAATAGTGATGAGCAGTAGATCGAAGATATATAAATACGTTGCAATGGACGTGGAAAATGGTGCCATGGAGCGAGGAGAAATCAGTGCGGCTAACGAGCGAAATGCAACAGCTCAGATTGAGCAGATGGGGTTTGAGTTACTATCTTTAAAACCTGCACCAAAAAGTATATTACAGGCAGATATTTCTTTTTTTGAAAAGGTTACACCAACCCAAATTTATAATTTTACTAGGCAGCTTTCTGTTATGCTCAAAGCAGGAGTCCCTTTGGTAGATGCCCTGGATTCCCTTCATAGTGAAAGTGCGGGTCCAATGGTCAATAAAATTATTGATCAAGTAGTAGAAGATGTTTCCAGCGGACATTCTTTATCTAGGTCGCTTAAAAGACATCCAAAAATGTTTGACTCCATGTACGTAAATATTGTTCGAGCTGGAGAAAGTGCTGGTGTCTTGGATAAAGTTCTTTTTCAGTTAGCAGATTTTATTGCCAGTGATCTGAAACTTAAAATGGGAATCAAACAAGCCATTCGATACCCTGCTATTGTAGTGGGGATTACAATCTTAGTAGGGATTTTTGCTGTAACCTATATTTTGCCAAGGTTTTCTACATTGTTTGCATCAACCGATATAGAGCTTCCACTTCCAACTAGAATTTTACTTGGGATGGATACATTTATTCAAGAGCAGTGGTATTTTATTATTGCTGGTGTAGCTGCAATCGTTCTTGGGATTATAGGCATTCTCCGCAACTCAAAAGGTAGATATCTATGGCATAAGAATAAGATTAAACTTCCAATCTTGGGTCCAATTTCTCTTAAAATGTCTATTTCACGTTTTGTGCATGTATTAGAAACTTTAGATCGAACAGGAGTACCCATCCTTGATGCAATCAATATTTCAGGAAGAACTACTGGAAACGATTTTATTGAATCCAAAATAGAAAAAGTAACAAAAGATGTTCAAATGGGTAAAAAATTAGCTATATCACTAACAAAATTTACCTCGAGTATTTTTCCAAGTCAGATGCTTAAAATGGTACAGGTAGGTGAAAATGCTGGCGCGTTAGATGATATGCTCGTTGAAATAGGTGATATGACGGATGCGGAAATCAAAGATCATGTTCTAAAACTAACTGCTACGATTGAACCTCTTATTTCTGTTTTTATGGGAGTAATGATCCTCACATTAGCTTTATCCATATTCCTTCCAATTTGGGATATGTATGAAGCGATGTCTACATCATAACCAGCCCAAAACTTACCTTTGTAACAAATTATTACAGTTCTACTTGTCTCAATTTGTTACTTACTTTTTTAAAATAATTCCATTCTTTACCTTAAAACGTTAAGCGCTTATGATAAAAAGAATCAACAAGAGCTTTGGCAATAATCAAAACCTTTTACGCTGTTGGCATGGATATTGCTTAATCATAGCGTATTTGTAAGATCTAAGAGGAAAATATGAAAATACTAAAACGATTAAAAAGCAGAAAAGGGCAATCACTTGCAGAATTTG
>JAYNUL010000302.1:0-1736 GCA_038281125.1 Fidelibacterota bacterium
AAACTGGGTTAAGTTTTGAACTGAAGCTTTATGTACAGTGCCGACCATATACTTTTCCTCTATCTCATCCCAAGGGTCTGGAGTTAACTGTTTTACTCCCAAACTTATTTTCTTATCTTCAATATCAATAGATAATACTTTAGCGTCAACCTCATCACCCATATTATATACTTCAGAGGGATTTTTGATATGTTTAGTCCATGATATTTCAGATACGTGGACTAAGCCTTCAACACCAGGTTCTAGTTCGATAAAACAACCATAGTTTGTTAAACTAACAACTTTACCTTTAACTACATTACCTATTGGAAATTTTATTTCTACATCCTCCCATGGATGAGGTGCAAGTTGCTTAAGCCCTAAAGAGACTCTTTTTCTATCTTCATCGTATTCAATAACTTTGACCGTGATTAAGTCATTCATAGATAATACTTCCGAAGGATGGTTTACTCTTCCCCAAGAAAGATCGGTAATATGAAGTAAACCATCAATTCCACCTAAATCTACAAAAACACCAAAATCAGTCACATTTTTCACTCTACCTTCCAATATTGATCCAACCTCAAGTTCTTTAAAAAGTGCTTCCCTTTGTTCCTGTAGACTATCCTCAAGTATTACTTTGTGAGAGACTACTATATTTTTTCTTGATTCATTAAACTTTACGATCCTAATCTCAATTTCTCTGTCAAGATATATATCGAAATCTTGTATGGGTCGAACATCAACTTGCGAACCTGGAAGAAAAGCTTGCACCACACCTAAATCAACAATCAGACCACCTTTTATTCGTCTAACAATTTTGCCTTTTATGATTTTTTCATTTTCAAAAGCATCTTTTAATTCTTTCCAACGACGCATAAAATCTGCTTTCTCTTTGGAGAGAATCGTGTTCCCACTGGCATCTTCAATAAATTCTAGATAGACCTCTACCTGATCACCAATTAATGGTAAATCATCAGCCCTGAATTCAGATCTATCAATAATTCCTTCGGACTTAAAACCTATATCAATTAGCACGTCTCTATCATTCATCCCAACTACTCGTCCTTCAATTAGGGAATGCTCTGATATGTCACCAAATGTGCTTGAATATTTTTTCTCTATTTCATCTGAAACTTGAGTAGGGTTTGAATTTTCCTCTAAATCTGAATCACTCAAAGTCTTTACATCATTAAATAATTCAGGGTTCAGGTAATCTGTTATTTCGGCAACATTATCGGCCGTGGTAGTAGACGCATTGTAAGCGCTGGCCTTTTCAACATTCTGAATTTCAGAAGTTTCTAAGGTCTCTTCAACTACCTGTTCTTGATTTTTTTCATCAAACATTTTATTTATGTTTCCTTTTTATTTTGTTTTACTAATTCTACTATTTTTTCAATTTGCTGATTTATAGATAGTGAGCTTGTATCAATTTCTATTGCATCAATAGCTTTTTTGAGTGGCGAATGACTTCTTTTTGAGTCTAGCTCATCCCTATTCTTGATATTCGATATAATTTCCTCTATTGTAATTGATTCATTTATCTGTTTCAATTCTATCAATCTTCTTTGTGCACGGATATTAATGTCAGCAATCATATAAAACTTGTAATCGGCGTTGGGGAAAACAACTGTCCCAATATCCCGACCTTCCAAGACACAATTACTTTTTCCTGCAATGCTTCTCTGAAAATCAACCATTTTACTTCTTATATCTGGTATTGCACTTATCATGCTTACCTTCGAAGATATTTCAAC
>JAYNUL010000303.1:0-1735 GCA_038281125.1 Fidelibacterota bacterium
ATTGAAGAGGATTCATTTTCAATTAATCTATTGTTACCAACCAGCTCTTCTACCTTGGCCCAATTACTAATTATAGCCATAAGACTTACACTAGTTAAAATACCTTGCCCATTGCTCCATTCTTCTAACAAAAATTGTCCACCTCCTGGGAAAATAGCACTTGATAAGAAAACAATATATTTATTATGCTTTGGAACTTTACTTACATTCTCAATTGTTTGATAAAGAGGATTCATTAGTTCATCGTAGTGAGGATGGTCAAAATTATTCTGCGCTGAAATAAATGAAGTTCTGGCTGCTTCCCAATTCATTTTTTCCATATAGGCATATCCTCTAAAAGTTAAAAAATAGGGATCTTTTGTGCCTTGAGTGCTTGATAATAAGTCATCAGTGTTGCCTGAAAGAAGATTCGTATATTGATTTCGATATTTTGCTGCTTTAAATACCACAGATGTTTCGTCATTATCCTTGATTATCCTTTGATAATACCTTTGAGCAAGTTCAAAATTCTCCATTTCTTCATAACACCTTGCTATATAATAGTTTACTGTTGGGATAAAAGGATCATTTGGAAATTTGTAGAGCAGTTGAAAGGATGAAAGGAGGCATCTCTCATAATACCCTTCATTAAAGAGAAAGTCGCAAAAGGACACCATCTCCTCTTTTTGAAAAGAAGTGTAGCTAGTCCACTCATCTTGCACCTCATCAACAGACCTGTAAATATTATTTTGACAATGTACAATACTGAACAGAAAAGCAAAAATAATTTGCCTTCTAATATTCCGCATAAAAAAATTCCCCTAACCAGAGATAGGGGAATTTAATCAAAAGTTATGATTTGTAAATAGTCTTAGCGAATTAATAGCATTTTCTTTCTTGAAGTAAAGGAAGAACTCCTTAGTTCATAGAAATAAATTCCTGATGAAACTGGATTACCCATTTGGTCTGTCGCGTTCCATTCCATTGTATACCTACCTGGATTCATTGCTCCGTTTACTAGAGTAGATACATTCTGTCCTAGTATATTGTAAACGTTTAGCATTATAGATTCATCGCTCAGAGGTACATCAAATGAGATTTGAGTGGTTGGATTAAATGGATTCGGGTAGTTTTGATGCAGTGCAAATTGATCTGGGATTGTACCACCCTCATCTACAGCAACTGTTGCTGTAGAAACAGCTAACGGATTTGCCTCATCGGGGTATCCGCATACTACATTTAACAACTCTGGATCCATTGAAGTACCTGGTAAATTTGCCAAATTAAAATAAAATTCTACTTGATCTGGTAAAGTTTCACCATCCAAAAGTTCATAGGTAATATGTATTAGGTCCCCCTCAGTTCCATCCCCTGCAGTTCTTGCTCTAGATGTACTGTAGGCAAGCACTTTTAAATGATCTTCAAGGTAGTTACCTAATAAGGTCATCGTACGCGGATTGCCCTCTTCATCAGTAACATTATCAAGCTTATCACCTTTATCAACTCCACTATACTCTAAAACTGAGCTATTATGGTATATATCAAGCTCAATTCCTCGAATAGGTTCATTATCTAATAGCCTTATGGTAAAAGTAACCTCATTACCATTAACAGAAGCACCATCAACAAAACCAAGGCATCCACAAAGACCTGTGTTAATTTCTTGACCATATGTCTGATTTGGGCTCCCATCTGGCAACATAGTTCTCGTATCAACATGGACTGCAGAATCAGCTGGGCAATCAAGTTCAGCCCA
>JAYNUL010000304.1:0-1729 GCA_038281125.1 Fidelibacterota bacterium
CTACAGTACACACAAAGAACAACCTTATTGTCAGTGGGTTATCCATCCAAAAATTGAAAAATTAGAGAAGTACTTTTCGGACAAGTTGAGCTAATCCTTCAAAATTCTCAAACGTTTGAGCATTTTCTTTTCAAAAGCCCAGAAGAACTTGAATTGACCGAAGATCCATCCGAATAAAACAAGTAGGACTTGATATAAAGGAAAAATTAAAATGATTCTTAGTGGCCAGTAAAGGATCGGATAGGTTTCTGAGTATATTCCAAAAAAATGAACTACAGGTGCAGCTATTTTGGAAGCTGTACTACCAGTAATGGCGAATACAATAAAAATGATTGCCAATTGCAAGTTGGAGGTTATTTGCCACTTTTCTTTGAGTCGATTCATGAAAGAAGTTTTTTTATGCATTATCCGTATATTCTATGATATCGGTTAATACCTTGACACTTTCCAAGGAAAGGGCATTATACATGGATGCTCTATATCCGCCAACAAGTCGATGACCTTTAATTCCAACGATATTTTCTTCCTTACATTTTAGATCAAAAGCTTCTGCTATTGCCGAATTCTCTATAGTGAAAGTGACATTCATTTCTGATCGACTATCTCTATCAGCAAAACCTTTGAAATGGGCACTCTTGTCAAGAGTGTTATAAAGTAGTGCTGCCTTTCTTGCATTATTCTCTGAAATTACTGAGATGGTTTTTTCTTCAAGCCATTTAAGATTTAAAAGGCTCGTGTAAATCGAAAATACCGTAGGAGTGTTGAACATAGAATCGGCATCTACATGCTTTCTATAATCTAGCATTGACAATTGGTTTCTGTGTACAATCTGCTCGAGAAATTGATTTTTGATTACTACGATTGTTGTGCCGGCTGGTCCAATATTTTTTTGAGCCCCGGCATAGATTAAATCAAAACGGCTATAATCTCTAATCGTTGAGAATATATCAGAACTCATATCGATGATGGATGGACTGTCTAAGGTGCCAAATTCCTTGAACTGTGTTCCGTAAATCGTATTGTTACTTGTGAGATGAATGTAGTCGTACCCCTTTGTAAATAGAGTTTCTAATTCATTTTTGTTAGGTACTGATTTATAGTCGACGGTTTCGCCATCGAAAAGTAGGGACACTCCTCCGATTTTTTTTGCTTCAGCAATCGCCTTTTTACTCCATACTCCGGTATTTATATAGCCTGCACTTCGACTCAAAAAATTATAGGGAGCCATTGCAAATTGAAGAGATGCCCCACCATGCATAAATAGAGCTGTATGGGTTTTGCCTGAAAGACCCATTAATTTTAATAGGAGATTTCGAGCCTCTTCTATGACATCAACAAAAGCCTTAGATCGATGGCTTATTTCTAAAATTGAAAGCCCTGATCCATTAAAATTTTTTACGGCTTCTGCAGCCTCTTCAAAGACTGTATTTGGCAAAATACAAGGACCTGCACCGAAATTGTGTGATTTGATCATTGGTTATGACAATAAGAATTGCAAGGTATCAATTTGGTCTGCAAAATCCCATAATTTAGGTTGCTGTGTTTGACCAAAATTCACCTCATTGAATGAAGTACTTTCAGAGGAGACAACACATTGTATATGCGCTCTATGTTCTTGTATGTAGCTGTCTACCTTAGTTACATTTTCATAAAAATTGTAATGAAGAACTCCTAAAGGAGACTTGAGCATCGGTTTATTCTGAAGAAGAATAAATTCAAGGTCGATAAA
>JAYNUL010000305.1:0-1718 GCA_038281125.1 Fidelibacterota bacterium
AGTTCCTTGATCTAATTCAAGAAGGAAATATTGGTCTTATGAAGGCTGTCGACAAGTTTGAATATAGAAGGGGTTATAAGTTTTCTACTTATGCTACTTGGTGGATTAGGCAGGCTATTACTAGATCTATTGCTGATCAGGCAAGAACAATTAGAATCCCAGTACATATGATTGAGACTATCAACAAACTTAATAGAGTTTCAAGACAGATGATGCAGGATATGGGTAGAGAACCAACACCAGAAGAATTAAGTAAAGAGCTTGATATGCCTGAAGATAAAGTTAGAAAAGTTCTGAAAATTGCTAAGGAACCAATTTCAACTGAAACACCAATCGGAGATGATGAAGATTCAAGCTTAGGTGATTTTATTGAAGATACTGTAATAGAGTCTCCACTAGAAAATGCTACAGAAGATAGTCTTCACTTTGCAACTGATGATGTATTAGCTTCATTAACCGCTAGAGAAGCAAAAGTTCTTAGAATGAGGTTTGGTATTGGTATGAATACTGATCATACACTTGAAGAGGTTGGCAAACAATTTGATGTCACAAGAGAAAGAATTAGACAAATTGAAGCAAAAGCCTTAAGAAAACTTAGACATCCTAGCAGGTCAAGTCATTTAAAAAGCTTTCTAGACGATTAAAACTTGAATTTATGGACGTTAGTTATTTAATAACCGTCTTTAATAAAGAAAATGAAATTAAAGAGACTATTGCCTGTCTACAAAATCAGACTTTAAAATCATCAATAAATATTGAGATCATTTGCATTGACGATTTTTCAAGCGATAACTCAGTTAATATTATAGAAAACCTTCAAAATGAAGATAAAAGGATTCAAATAATAAAAAATCAAATTAATTTGGGGCCATCTAAGTCACTTAATATAGCTGCAAAAATTGCAAAGGGTAAATACTTAATACCAATTGATGGCGATGATTTTTTTCCAAAAGATGCAACCCAATACCTGTTAGAATCTGCCAAAAAACATAACGTAGAACTTGTTTTTGGTTTGTCTAAAAGAACAAAAGATATACCCAACAAAGTCACATATATAAGTAGTGAAGAAATTCATACAAATCCATTAGATTTCTGTATAAAAAAATCAATTGTTCATATGGGGTTTTTAGCATCAAAAAAATTGTGGGAAATTTCTGGAGGGGTTGATGAAAAAGTTTTTATTCAAGATATGTCATTACCCTTAAGACTTTCTGCATATACTGATTCATTAGTATACTTAAATTCAATTATTTATTATCTAAGAGACGAATCTGGTTCTAATCTTTCAGACAATACGGACCAACAACATCATGATCGTTTTATGACGTATTTTAATTTAACAAAAAATGATGATATAGAATTATCGTCTGAATCTTTAGAAGGCATTAATGCCAAACTTATTTCTTCTATATGGAAGATTAAAAGAGATAACAGTAAGTTTTCAATTTTTTCAAAAAACTTTCTTCTGTATATGGCAAATAAAGTTTTTAATTACAAGCTTAATAAAAAAGAGCAAAGATATTGGCTTGGTTATTTTAATAGTTTAGATTCCATCAGAAGACCAAATTAAAAACAAAAATCTGACTTCCTTAAATTTTTTATTCTTATATAATGACTCGCACTTTGTATGATCAATTAAAGGGCCTGTAGCTCAGTTGGTTAGAGCAGTGGACTCATAATCCATTGGTCGGAGGTTCGAGTCCTCCCGGGCCCACCAT
>JAYNUL010000306.1:0-1685 GCA_038281125.1 Fidelibacterota bacterium
GCTTTTAACCCAAATGCTGAAACTGAAGCCAAACTTCAAAATGATAATTATGCTGTGTGGGATATTATGCCTATGTTGCGCGGAGAAAGAAAAAAATTACCTGCAGGCACATACTGTTATCCTACCCCAGATATTTGCTCGTATCAGCCTGGAGAGTGGCCACCAGGCTTTATTCCTGCTGATATAGTCGAGGGAGACTTTGATGGCGATGGTGATCAAGATGTAATTTACTCTGCAGACCTGGGAGATAGAAGGTTTAAAGCCTTAGGGTACCCAGAAGGAGTCACTGCTGAGGAAGCTGATAAATCCTATTGGAGCTCAGTCCACTTGCTTTTTAATGATGGCACCGGCCGCTTAATTGAGGATTTTTCAAAATATGAAGACGGAGAACCACCAAGGATTCCTTTTCCTTATCACATAGTAGTAGAGGATTTTAATAATGATGGTATTGATGATGCATTCGTAGGTAGTTTTGGAGCACCAAGAATGAACGAAGATAATACAAATTATAATGTGGCGTGGCCCCATTTATACCTTAAATCAGGAGATGGAATTCATAAAAATATTTGGATGTTGCAAAATGAAGCTGAGCTTCAAGAAAATCCTAATACTTCTAATGAGTTTGCTCATGATGCCAGCTCTGGTGATGTGGATGGCGATGGTGATATTGATGTTTTTATGAATGCCGTGCTCTACTTTAATGATGGTGAAGGAAACTTTGAAATTGTTGGATTAAATGTCAAGGAAGAGTATTACCCATGCTGTGGCATACAAAAAGAAAAAATTGATAAAACTCATGCTCACGCATCAACAATGGGTGACTACAATGCTGATGGTATTGATGACTTAGTAATACTTTGGTCCGGCATACCAGAGGCATACCGTGAGCCTGGAGATGTTTTTGGTCCAAGAACTCACAACAATATTCTTTTGGGACCAGTTTATAAAGACGATCCTATAATGCTAGACAATGAAAAATGGAAGACACTTCCAGATGCATATTATGGACCTGAAAATGGCTTTTACAATCATGCCGATAGTGGTGATATTGATGGTGATGGCGACGAAGATATAGTCATTGGTTCTACAAGAGGAGCTCCTTATTATGCTGGAAGACATGTGCAAATTCTAATAAGCAATGGAGATGGTACGTTTGAGGATGAAACTAGTACACGCTTAGCCGATCAACCAAGGGCAGGTTTAGATGAGTCCCTTCAGGGCACAGGAATTGGAGAAGGAGTAATTGCACTAAGAGATGTGGATGGCGATGGCGATTTGGATATTGTAGATACTCAAGCAATCTACGGAGGTGAAGATTTTGCCATCTACCCCAGAGTAACCTTAGCTTTCAACAATGGTGAGGGAGTTTTTGAAGAAGTACCATTAGATTATTTTCCACTAAGAATGATGTGGGATGATTTTGATAGGTACAATAATTCTGGAGTTGATGTTGGCCCTCCATTAATTCATCGTTCTGGATTAGTGGATCTTGATGGAGAAGGACATCTTGATTTAGTTTCATCACTTCAAGGTACATTATTTCGTGTCACCGAAGACGACCCTGAGGCCAAACAAGAGTCTATTGTCACTACACAAACATTTATAAGCAAAAGAAAGGTTAACCAGGAGTAATAATGCAGAAATTTAAAAATATTTTATTCGTAATCATCAGCACACTAGTGCTA
>JAYNUL010000307.1:0-1678 GCA_038281125.1 Fidelibacterota bacterium
GGAAAAACTGGCACAGCAGAAAATCCTCATGGTGAAGATCATGCATGGTTTATTGGCTGGGTACAATATGAGGAGCGAAAATTTTCAATTGTGGTTTTATTAGAAAATTCAGGATCGGGGGGAGTAGTAGCGGCTCCGGTAGCAAAAAATGTTTTTGATAAAATTATTTTGGATATTAATAATTCAAAGCAAATTTCATTGAAATGATCAATGTAAGATCTAAACAGTATAAAGAATTGCCAATAAGCATTATAAGTGCTGTTGCTTTTTTGACATTAATTGGTCTTGTAATGTTAAAAAGCATTTCACTACATCAAGGTGGTGGATTACTAAATAACCCTTTTAATAAACAGATTTTACTTTTAATTCCTGCTATAATTTCCTCACTCCTCATTGTAATTCTACCTCGATATACTATCCATAAATATTCATACCCATTATACCTTTTTGGCATTATAATTGTTTTATTACCATTTGCTGGTACTTCACATGCAAATACCTACAGGTGGTTAGATATAGGTCTTCCTTTTAACATCCAACCAAGTGAATTTGCCAAGGTTTTTACAACAATTGCACTAGCAAGATATCTATCTGATCATACAATTCAGATAAAAAAATTCTATTCAATAATTATTCCTATCGGATTTGTACTGATACCTTCCCTAATAGTTATGAAACAACCAGATCTAGGTACTGCAATTGTCATGTTGGTTCCTGTGCTTCCCATGCTTTATTGGTCTGGCGCTAGACCGTTTTATCTCTTCCTAATTATTGCACCAATTTTCAGTATGCTTACTGCTTTTCAAACAATATCATTCACAATATGGGCAGTGATCTTGGGTACAATTATTATTATTGCTAGACAGACAGTTATTATGTCTATTTTGTTATTTTTTGGGAATTTGTTCTTAGGTTTAATTTCCCCACTTGCCTGGAATTCTCTGACTTCTTACCAGCAAGGGAGAATATTATCGTTTTTAAACCCAGAAAAAGATCCTCTTGGTGTAGCATATCAGGTTATTCAAAGTAAAACTGCTATTGGCTCTGGTGGAATCTTTGGAAAAGGTTGGGGGGAAGGTACTCAAACCCATTTAAAATTTCTCCCAGTACAAGAGTCTGATTTTATTCTGTCTGTAATAGGAGAAGAAATGGGGTTTGTTTTAATTTCAGCAGTTTTATCAGTTATGGGTTATTTTACTGTTCAAATACTTAAAAGAGCTTATATGTCAAAAGACAAATTTTCTAGTCTCTCTTTGATTGGGATTGCATCAATTATGCTAGCACACTCTTTTGTCAATACTGCGATGACTGTTGGTCTTATTCCGGTTAAAGGACTTCCTTTTCCATTTATTTCTGCTGGCGGCTCATTTCTGATATCAAGTTATATCATGGTCGGTCTTGTAATTAATTTGAGCGTTAATTACTCTGACTGATAAACTTATTTGAAGGAAGGGGAGGACACGGTAAATTCTTAAGTTATTTATTGAATTAAAAGGACTGAATAAATGTCAAACCGATTCAAATTTTATACCAAATTAATCCTTTCATTAATGGTCTTATTTACTGTTTTATTGGGTCAGAGCAATGATCCTAAAAGGGAGTTGAAACGTCTAAATGCCAAAATCGATCGGGTCCGAGTCATGGTAGATTCCCTTGAACTAGATAATCAAATTTTGCT
>JAYNUL010000308.1:0-1671 GCA_038281125.1 Fidelibacterota bacterium
TATTAATTGTTGGTAATATGTATCATGCAGAAATTGAAACTACCAGAAACGACGCAGGGAATGGGTTACTCCTAAAAGGGTTAGGTGATGGTAATTTTAAAGATATTTCCATTTCAGAATCAGGATTTTTCACGCCTGGAGATTCAAAAAAAGCAATTTCATTGAAGTTAGGAGATCAAGATCTTACGATTGTTGCTAATAATAATGATAGGCTCCAAATTTTTAAATAAAAATTAATGTTCAATATTAGTAAATTATACCTCTTTTCATTGTTGTTTACGCTGACAATATTCTCTCAAGATCATTCACATTCTCATAGACATAAACATGATGGTTTACACCATTGGGAAATCCCAAGTAAAGATCCTGATCGAATTATTTTAACTTTTAATGGCGATCCGTCTACTAAAAGAGCAGTAACATGGAGAACAGATAGTACTGTGGAAAAAGCGAAAGCTCAAATAGCGATTGCGGGAGTAAATTCTAAATTTGCTCGACAGGCTATTGAATATATTGCAACAACTCAAGAATTTGATTTAGGCCTTTATAAATCAAATAATTCTTTAATAGTAAATTACCACAGCGTAATATTTGAAAACTTAAAACCTAATACATTATATGCATACAGAGTAGGTGATGATGAAAATTGGTCTGAATGGATTCAGTTTAAAACAGCTAATGATAAATATAGTCAAACTCAATTTATATATTTTGGAGATGCACAAAATGATATTTTAAGTCATTGGTCAAGAGTTATTAGAATGGCCTATCAAACTGCTCCAAATGCATCTTTTGTTATTCACGCTGGAGATTTAGTGGATACTGCTCATAGAGATTATGAATGGGCACAATGGTTTAAGGCCGGAGGATTTATCCACAGTCAATGGACAGCTATCCCAGTAGTGGGTAATCACGAATTTCAGAGAGTTAATGATTCAACATCAAGAAGATTGTCCATACAATGGAGGCCTCAATTTTCCTTGCCTGTTGAAGAAAATTTAGATGAAAAACTTCATGAAACAGTATATACAGTCGAATATCAAGATGTTCTAATTTTAGTTTTAAATTCTACTGGGCTTCTTGAAGAACAAACCGAATATATTAAAGAAAAATTAAGTAATACTGATGCAAAATGGAAGATAGTTACAAATCATCATTCTGTTTTTTCACCAGCTAAGGGTAGAGATTTTGAGTATGCCAGAAGAGTATGGAAGCCATTGTTTGATAAGTATGGTGTGGATTTAGTTCTTAACGGACACGATCATACATATGCAAGAGGACATGTGCCTGTAAAATCACCAAATACTGATGAATTAGGAAATTTTAAAACCTTGTATGTTACTTCAGTTAGTGGCCCTAAACAATACACAGTAGATAACCAGGCCTTAAATAACTATATAAGTGATGGATATATAAATCAAAAGACTGGTGAACAAACTCAATTTTATCAAGTGATTTCTATTGAGGGCAATAAATTATTTTACGATGCATATACTGTACTTGGAGATAAATATGATTCAGCTATTATCACAAAAGATTTTTCATCAGGTAAAAAATTCCTGAACAAGTAATTATGAAATTATATAAAGTAATTATAATTCTTTTCTTTTCATTTGTTTCATGTAATGATTCATCCGAATTTGATGTCGTTATTGTAGGTGGTGGAGCTGG
>JAYNUL010000309.1:0-1665 GCA_038281125.1 Fidelibacterota bacterium
ACCAACAAAAACCTTTCTTGTTTTTCGTCTAATTATTTGGTGTTCTGAATTCACTGCATTCTCCTGCGGGCAAGACTACACAACTAACTAAGTTTTTATTAGTGAGTTTATCTAGCATCACTCGTTCTCCATTATAAGACAGTTCAATATTTTTAGAGTTCCCTGCTATTACTTTAACTAAAGGCACTTCAAAGTAATAATCTTCCCCTTTTTTTGCAAGCTTATAAAGAAGTCGTTTATCTGGCGAATAAACCTCAAGCCAACAATCATCAAAAACCTGGATTCTGATCCTATCTAACGATTTATTAATAACTGGAACAACTTCGCTCCCGCTTGATTCAACCCAGTTATTTGTTTCCGCTCTTGTATTTTGTAGATCAGGTTTATCGTTAACTTTCTCTTTCTCATTAAGAGTGTTCTCTAGGGAATTTTCTTCTTCAGAAATTTTTTTAAATCCTGAATTGCTCTCAGATAAATAGGAATCAGACTCTTTTGTATTTTGATTGGAGTTTATGCTAATTGACTGCTTTTCAAGACCATCAGATGGTTTAAACAAAAGATAACAAATAAATATCAAAGCTATTGAAGAAATAGATCCTATCAACTTTGGTGTCAGAAATTTAATCTCTTTATCGTTAGATTTGTAATTTATGACTTCTTTTAATTTTCCTTGAGACTTTCTTTCCGTAAATAAAGTATATCGATCAATGATTTCGTCAGGATTTACATCTAATTTTTTAGCATAAGCTCTGAGAAAACCTTTTATATAGGCCTCGCCACCAGGTATCTTCTCGAAATCCTCCTTTTCTAGAGCAATCAGTAGCTCCTCGTCTATTTTTAGCTCAGCGGAAAGTTTTTTATATCTGAGCCTCTTTTTCTTTCTAGCATCTGATAGTATCTTTCCAACAGAACTATCATCAGACTCAGTTATCATACAAACTCAAGTTTAGCCAAAGAAGTATTCGATTTCTCGAGTAGCAGATTCAGGAGAATCGGAACCATGTACGGCATTTGCATCAATAGAATCTGCAAAGTCTGCCCTTAGAGTTCCAGGTGCTGCTTCTTTCGGGTTAGTACTACCCATAACTTCTCTGTAATGCGTAATTGCGTCATCCCCCTCCAATATCTGAACTTGTATTGGTCCAGAAGTCATGAAGTCAATCAGATCTTCAAAGAATGGCTTTCCTTTATGTTCTATATAAAAACCTTCAGCCTTCTCTCTATCTAAATGAAGGCTTTGTTTTTTTATTATAGATAAACCAGAGTTTTCGAGTCTTTGGCAAATTTCTTCTACATGACCCTTGGATACCGCATCTGGTTTTATTATTGAAAGTGTTTGCTCTAAAGCCATTTTAATCCCCTAAATGTTAAAAAAAACCCGCATTATACGCACTCAAAAGATAATATCTATTCTCTCTCTTCTATCCATAACATCTGAATTGCTTCCAAAATTTTCTCATTCGTCTTGTCAGCATCATCAGAAAAACCTTCTAAGCTCATAACCATTGCCCTTAAGTCGGTAAAAAGTATATAAGTGGGGTCTACATCAGGAAATTTTTCATAAAGCTCAATGGCTATATCATTGACATCCGTCCAGAGCATCAATGATTCTCCGATACCATATTGATGGTGTATTTTGGAAGTTCTACTTCCAAATCGGAATCA
>JAYNUL010000310.1:0-1661 GCA_038281125.1 Fidelibacterota bacterium
CATTTATACATAGTTATCTTCAAGAGAAGATAACAGGGATTAAATGAAAGTATATATAAGTGCAGATATGGAAGGCATTACCGGTGTTACACACTGGGATGAGGTTGAGCACGATAAACCATCAGCCTACAATCAATTTCAAGAGAGAATGACCGAAGAGGTCCTTGCAGCATGTAATGGTGCTATTGATGTGGGTGCCAAAGAAATTTGGGTCAAGGATGCGCACTATTCCGGACGAAATATTCTAGCAGAAAAGTTACCTGCTAACGTAAGACTGATTCGAGGATGGAGCGGCCATCCTTATTCGATGGTCCAAGAACTGGATGAAAGTTTTGATGCATTATTGATGGTTGGATATCATTCCATGGCAGGGTATGGGGGGAATCCATTAGCGCACACTATGTCTTCAGCAAAGATAGATAGTATTTACATTAATGATCAACAAGCTTCTGAGTTTCTTCTGCATGGAAATATTGCAGCAAAGCTTGGTGTACCTCTAGCGTTTGTCTCTGGAGATGCTGGTCTCTGTGAGGAGGTATTGAGTGTCTCTCCCAATACGACTACACATGCGACCATGGTAGGGGTGGGTGATTCTACCATAAGTATCCAGCCTGAGGAGTCCAGAGTTATAATTAGAAGAAAAGTAGCTGAGGCATTAAAAGGAAATTTGCAGAACTGTACCTGGAAGCACCCAAAATCATTTCAATTACGTATTCGATTCATAAAACAACAAGTGGCATACAGGGCGTCGCATTATGAAGGTGCCAAACTAATTGATGCAAAGACAGTTCAGTATGAAACATCTGACTACGATAATATAATGCGATTCATATTGTTCACCGTATGAAACACTTTCCATTTAAACCAACAGAACAAGTCATGTTAAATATTAAGGGGTCTGAGGAAAAATATCCTGTTAATCATGTGTATTGCGTAGGCAGGAACTACGCTGCACATGCTAAGGAAATGGGGGCAGATGAAAGGAAGCCACCCTTTATCTTTACAAAACCAACCTGGACACTGACAACAAGTGATGTGAAATATCCTGATGGGACTAATGACTTACAACATGAGGTTGAGCTTGTCATTGCTATTGGTGAGAGCTTATCAATTTTTGGTTTTGCTGTTGGAGTTGATCTAACTCGAAGAGATATTCAAGGTTTAGCTAAGGAACAGGGTAAGCCTTGGTTTAGTGGAAAAAACTTCCTCGGTAGTGCACCTATTTCTGATATAGTACCAATTAATAAGTCAGAGGATCTATCCAATCTAAAACTAACACTGAATGTGAATGGAGAACTTAAACAGTCTGGAAATTGTTCAGAAATGATCTGGTCTCCAAAGGAGATACTGTGCGAGATGTCAGCAGACATCCCTTTATCTCAGGGTGATTTAATTTTTACAGGCACACCATCGGGTGTTGGTATGATACATCCTGGAGATAATATTGAAGCTTCAATTTCTAATTTAGCGAGATTATCATTTAAAATCATTTGATCTATGAGATATCTGATACTACTTCTGCTTATCTCCTTTATAATAGCAAAAGACATGCAGGTAAAATATGTAGTTGCGTATACAGTCGATGTGGATTGGGGCGGAGAAATAGAAACCGTTTCAGAAATTACAGCCGCACCTGGCTACGGAAAGTTTCATGGTGAACT
>JAYNUL010000311.1:0-1660 GCA_038281125.1 Fidelibacterota bacterium
GTGCAGTATTAACTGCTAGTGATACTTCTGGAAATGTTTTATTATCATTTACATTGAATTCAGGATCCATTGATTCAGCTTTATTTAGTTCAGCTGGAATTTCAGGCTGTACTGATCCATTGGCTCTAAACTTTAATAGTGAAGCAAATATTGATGATAATAGCTGTACCTATAGGGATTGTTTTCAAAACAAGGGCTTTGTTATTTACCAAGACAATGATTCGATTGGTTTTACACACAACTCAAGTTATATAATTGACAATTTATCAACAGGAAATGGTTATGAGTTTGGTGTTGCAGCCAAATACAATAATGGTTATTCCTCTATTTCAAATATATATAGTGTGATATGGGGAAATGTCCTTTATGATCCCATAAATGTTGAGTTAGATACCTCAATCAATTCTCAATTATTGTCCCAGGAATTCTCCTTCAATGTAGACCAAAGCTTTGGGTTTACAACTCCATTTTACATTGATTCACCAGATCGAATCGATATTGATTATTCCAATAGTGACTTTTATGCCAGTTTTAATGCTGATAATTTTACCAATATGTACGACCCTAGTGGTATTTTTGGTGGGCTATGGCAAATTGGTGATCAAGATGATGCATCTAGTGACTGGTTTCAATTTGATACAACTCTTGATACGTCCAATTTTGCATGGATCAATGATGATGCAATTGGTGCTGCTGGTGGCGCACAGAGTGCATATTTAATCACAGATCAAATAAATATAGATCCAAATCATAGAACTTTTACAACTTTTGATTTATATTTTCCACAATTTTCTGGTTCTTGTAGTGATCCTGGTGCGGGGATAAATGGTGAAGGCTGGGGTGAAGATTTATTTTTCATGATCTCGTTTGATTTTGGAGGAACTTGGACTATAATCGATTCATCTATGAGTACCGGGGCAAATTGGGTATCTAGAATGTATGATATTACTGATCATTTAAATGGACAGGAATCTTTCATTGGAGCATTTTATTACACAGATTGTAATGGAAATTGGTCTTATGGTGCTGGTATAGATAATTTTGCTGTTCATGTAGGGGATGTAGATGATAGGATGGCAATTAATCCATATGCTGGTTGGATTGAGGCAGGATCACCGATGTCAGTAAGTGTTAGTGTGCCAAATAATCCACAATCATACGATGATACTTTCCTTGAACTTACTGCTGCGTTTGAAACCATAAATGTTCCAATTGCTTTTGGCCTCACCCTTAATATTGATGAAAAAGGAACACTTCAAATTCCATCTAGTTATGAACTATCCCAAAACTATCCAAATCCGTTTAATCCATCAACTGTGATTCCATTTAGAATCTCAAAAAATAGTCCTGTCCAATTATCAATATTTAATATTACAGGCGAGAAAGTTGCAACCTTGCTTAATGAAAGTATACCTGCAGGCCTTCACAATGTTCGTTGGAATGGTACCTCTCAGGATGGTAGACCAATGCCAGCAGGCTTATATTTTTATGAACTTAAAAGTAACGACTTTAGAGATACTGGAAAAATGTTGCTCATCAAGTGATTTGCTACATAATAAGGTTTAAAAAAAATTGACAAGTTCGATTTGTCTGACCTTTTCATTTTAAAGAAAATTAAGAATATTAACCTTGAGTGGCGCAAATAGCAGACGCGCACATT
>JAYNUL010000312.1:0-1660 GCA_038281125.1 Fidelibacterota bacterium
AAGGTATGGCTTGCAGCCGCAAAGGAATCAATCATATAAAGATAAAGGCTTCTCTTTTAAGCTAAAATTAAAAGATCAAGGATATTTCCCGGCTTTGGCTGTGGGTTTGGAAGATTTTGCTGGAACGGGCCTATGGTCATCTGAATATGTAGTTGGCTCCTATTCTTACAATAATTTTGACATAACAGCAGGAATAGGTTTCGGAAAATTAGGCCTCAGAGACATCATTCCAAATCCGTTAGCTTATATCAATGATAGCTTTAGTTATAGGTATGTTGGCATAAAAGGCAGGGGAGGCAGTTTAAATTACGATTCTTGGTTTGCAGGCCCTGCATCTATCTTTGGAGGTGTAGAATATCTTGTTTCTCAAAAGTATAAAATTTCAGCACTCCTAGAATACAATTCTTTTGATTTCGATAAAGAAATAACTTACTCACCAAAGCTTGATCCACAATATGGCGATAGATTTAAACCATCCAACAGGTTTCTAGAATCATCCAGATATAATTATGGTTTGAGATGGAAGCCTAATAAAAACTTTCAAACTACAATTGCATTTACTCGAGGAAATGAAGTTTCTTGGAATTTTTCGTTCTATGGCGATATGTCAAGAAATTCAAGAAGCTTGGGTTTATCCAAAGATATTGATCAGCGTAAACCAATTACAGATAAGCAGAAACTTTATTTAGATTTATTAAATTACTTTAATTCTAGGGGAATTTTAATACAGAACTTGGATTATGATGAGGCAACGAACACCCTAGTTGTTAAATATACTCAAGGTAAAAAAAATGAGGAGATAGATGTAATTGAAGAAATGGATCTTTATATCAGAGGATCATATAAAGAAATACGTGAGACAATTTTTATTCCTAAAATAGGCCCCTATAATTTTGCGTCGGTCAGTTATGATGTGAGTGGTTTTAATAATATATCTTCTGAATATTATGAAACTGAATTTAATCCAAGAGTAGTTTATCCGTTCTTGGAGTGGTCTCTTGCTCCAGGCTATAAGCTTCACCTTGGAAGCCCATCAGGTTTTTTATTTGGAGAATTAAATGCAACTGCAAGAACAACATTTGTATATAGCAATAAGATTGAAGTTGATTTAGCTTATATTTTCCCTTTATATAATAATTATAATGAACTTGGATACTTTGCTGACCCTTCAGATAATCTTTATCCAATAAGAGTTAATATTCAAGATTACTTAAAACAAGGAACTGAAGGCCCTGAAATTCTGCAAATAAGCTATCAAGATAGCATTGGAGACCATTATTTCTTAGGGTTACTTGGCAATATGGAATTAATGTTAGGGGGGGCTCATTTTGAGTACCTATACAGAAAAACCAATTCTCCCTTCGCCATTGGAGCAGATATTTCTCATGTGCAGCAAAGAAGCTTTGAAAAAAGCTTTTTTAAATATCAAAGATATAACTCAAATTTATATAATCTAAATACATACTTTTATGAGGATAATTTAGACCTTCAATTTAAGCTTTCATATGGCAAATATCTTGCAAAGGATGTTGGCTATACATTTGAGGTTGCTCGAAAATTTAGAAATGGTTTTACAGTTGGAGGTTTTTTTACAAGAACCAATCTTTCAGCTAAAGAATTTGGTGAAGGTTCTTTTGATAAGGGCATATTCTTTTCAGTG
>JAYNUL010000313.1:0-1654 GCA_038281125.1 Fidelibacterota bacterium
GTTGAAAAGTGGAACGAGCGCGTTGATCAAACTTCATGCTCTATAAATAATGCTAGTGTCCTTACTCCAAAAGCAGAGAATGATAATTTTGATTTTATATGGATGTTGGTTTGGCCATCAGCAGGAGCAAGAGATGCTTGTTATGAAGAGTGGTTATCAGATCATGAAGAAGCTTGGCAAGAAGATATAGCCGGTATTATGTCAAATGATATTGAAAACGGAGCCTTTTTATTTAGTCAAGAAATAGGAAGATTCCCTAAAGCCTGGAGTGACTCAGATACTTTTACTCATACATACTACTTCTGTAACTTCAATGAGGGGTCAGATGAAAACACTCTTCATGACTATAGGGCCGACCTAAATGCTATTTCGGACTTTTCTGATAATCATTGGTATACACTTCTTGATCCAATGTTTGAATCAGAGATGCCATCTGATTTTGTTTGGCTGGATATGTGGTCAAGTAACGAAACAAAAGAAAGTGATTCAGAAATTTGGAATTCTACAGATCTTCCAGAAAGAGCTGCCGAGATGGCAACTTGTGGAGCAGATGGAATAGCTGGAGTAGACTTTGATGGAGTTTCTGTAAGAGATTAATCTATTCAACTCATACCTTCCTCATAAAAGAGGAAGGTAGTGAGAAAAAAAGACAATAGTTATTTTTATGGCTTTTTCCAGCTAAGTGCAGCACCGATGGCAACTCCTACAGCTATCCATGTTGCTTCACCTGTTGCAGCAAAAACTGCAGCTCCTATTGCAGTACCAACGCCAATCATAGCTCCTGAATTTTTAAAATTTTTCTTATCATTTTTCATTATATTCTCTTCATATTTATGTAAAGTTTACATATGTTATTGATTATTAAAATAAATTTTCAAGTAAGGTAGGCTACTTTCTTAATGAAAAAAATAGAACCAAAATACAATGATGGTAAATACAAGGAACTTGAATATTTTCTAAAAGGCCTAAGATGGCCATTATTTAAGCTATTAAAATATAAATCAAAACCTGCATTTCAGTGCCCAGTCTGCAACTACCATGGCCCGTTTATGGATAAAAAAAATCGTTTGCATACTAAATGTCCCAGATGTGGAGAAGTTGAAAGAATGAGGCTTTCTGTTTTGGTTTTAAATAGTATCTATAACGAGATAGATACATCAAAAATGAAAATGCTTCATATTTCACCTGAAAATGCTCTAAGAAAAAAGTTTAAAATGATGTTTGGTAGTTATACATCTGCAGATTTGTATCGTAAAGACGTTGATTATCAATTTGATATACAAAATATTCCCTTTGAAAATGAAACATTTGATTTAGTTTTCGCTTCACATGTACTCGAATATCCTGAAGATGATGTTTTAGCAATAAGTGAAATAAGAAGAGTATTAAAAAATGATGGAATCGCAGTCCTACCTGTTCCCATACTTCATGAAAAAACAAAAGATTTAGTCATAAGAAACGCCATCAATAGAATGATGCATGAACCAGGATTAGATTATTTTGATAGGTTTAAAAAATTCTTTACCAACGTTGAAATTTTTGATTCAAATTCATTTGAAGAAAAATATAATCTTAAAACGATAATTTCAGAAGATGAATCAGAATTAAACATATATGAATCCAGAGAGTTAAATTTAGTTCCGGTTTGCAGGCT
>JAYNUL010000314.1:0-1650 GCA_038281125.1 Fidelibacterota bacterium
ATTTTCTGATGGTATTTCCATACTATTTAATTCAAAACCTGAATATCTTGCAGTATTGACGAAAACTAATGTTGATAATAAAGTAGTCTCTGTTCCTTGGCCAACTCTATTAACTGGTATGATGTTCATTCAAGTGTTTTACTGGTCTACCAACCAAGTTATTGTTCAGAGAGCAATGGCTGCTAAAAGTTTGGCAGAAGGGCAGAAAGGTGTCCTATTTGCTTCAGGTATGAAGTTAATTGGGCCCATTATGTTATGCCTCCCTGGAATAATAGCTTTACACATGTCAGATGTTTTGAACATAACAAAACAGGATCAGGTTTATGGTGCGGTAGTTAGGCATGTACTTCCAGACTGGTCCATAGGGTTGTTTGCTGCTGTATTGCTTGGATCAATACTTAGTTCATTTAACAGTGCATTAAATAGTGCCTCTACCTTATTTAGTCTACAATTTTATAAGGGCTATATAAATACCTCAGCATCAGATGATGAGATAGTTAAAACTGGTAAGAATTTTGGGATTATTCTTGCTGTTGCATCTATTATTATTGCGCCTCTTCTTGCTCAGATGGAATCAATCTTTACATATCTGCAAAAGGTGAATGGTCTTTATAGCGTACCCATCATTGGAATTTTTATGCTTGGTGTAGCTACTCGACATGTACCAGCAATTGCTGCGAAAATTGGGATGGTAGTTGGGATGGCGTCCTATGCATTTTTTACATTTGTCAACATAAGCGATGTCCCTACTTTTTTTGCTAATGGTGATGGTGATCTTCATTGGTTACATGGCTATTTCATCAGCTTTATTTTATCAGTGGGTGTGATGCTTGTAATTGGCCACCTAAATCCCAAAACAGATGCTGAAATGGATGCGAGTGATGAGAGAGATCCCGCTCCAGTTGATATGACACCGTGGGAGCATGCTAAGACTGTATCTTATGGAATTATGGCATCAACATTTGGGATATATCTACTTTTAACAATGGCATCAAAATAAAAAAATTTAAATAACATAAGGAGTGTTTAAAATGAATAAATGGATAACATCTATGCTACTTGTCTTGTCGCCTATAGTACTTTTTGGACAAGTGGTAAATAATATGGACTCTGATCCAGGTGATGATTATTGGCAAATCGAGTTGTCTGATTTATCTAACGTTCATGAGGTGAATCCACCTGAAGATCCAGTTGGATATATAAATCATAGCTATACTACAGATGCAATCGAAGGATCGGGTGCTCTTCAAATAAATTATGGTGTTCACAACGTTGAAGCTTGGGGTGGATATTCAAAACTTTATCATCTAGTTGGAGAATCTATTGTAGACTCTCCTATTTCTGGAGTTTGGAAATTGGCTCCAGAGGCAGGTGCGTTACAGGTTGGTCCTACCGCAGGGAGTGGTGATTGGTGGTCCAATTCATTGGAGGATGTAACAACCAGAGCTTGTTTATTTGATGATCAGTATGTTTTCAATGCGGACGGATCATTTCAAAATATTTTAGGTGATCAGACATGGATAGAAGGCTGGCAAGGTGGAGACCAGAATGGAGACGGTGTACTCGATTGGCAAGATGAATTGTGCGCAGCACCAGTTGCTCCTCATGATGGGTCCAATGCTGCTACCTGGGAATACGATGATGCTAGTG
>JAYNUL010000315.1:0-1649 GCA_038281125.1 Fidelibacterota bacterium
TAACAATGGTTTTATTATAATATTCGAATACATTAAATCAATCCTTTAAACTATTAGAAAGCATGTTGACACTATCCTGATCTATGATAAGCACTTCACAATCTATTAAATCATATGTACTAGCATTTTTTGAATTTACCAAGTGAACATTCCTTAGATTTCGAGTAGACATATCTAGGTTTCTATTATCATTACCACCAGTTAAAATGGTCAGCTTCTTATCTTCCAATTTGAGATTCTTCAATATCGAATGAAATCCAGATGTTTTATGATCTTCAAGTTCAAAATTTTCAATAACTAAAAGGTCACCATCTGACAATTTACTTGATAAAACCGATTTACGCGCTAGCTTACTTAATTTTTTTGATAGCTTATGATTGTAAGAGTGAGGCTCAGGCCCAAATACAGTACCACCACCTTTCCATAAAGGGGAACGAATAGTACCAGCTCTTGCGACCCCGCGTCCTTTTTGCTTCCAAGGTTTTTTTCCACCGCCACTGACCATAGATCTGTTCTTAGAAGAGTGAGTCCCTTGACGCATGTTATTTAATTCAGATAATATTGCTTGACGAACTACTGGCAAATTTGGCACTATTCCAAAAACGTCTTTACTAACAGAAACATCACCAACACTTTTGCCATTTATATCTTTAATATTAAGCTTCATTTTTTACTTACTAATTACCACAACTCCATCCTTTGCACCTGGAACAGCACCTTTAAGGAAGATTTGGTTATTTTCTCTTTCAACTTTAACAACTTTAAGATTTTCCACTGTAACTTTTGAATTTCCATGCCGACCTGCCATTCTCATACCTGGAAATACGCGAGATGGGTCTGAGGCCTGCCCAATAGAACCTGGCGCTCTCTCCGTGTGGCCAGTACCGTGGGTTTTCTTTTGCCTAGAAAAGTTATGTCTTTTTATAACTCCAGTAAATCCCCTACCTTTGGAGATACCAGATACTCTTACAAGATCACCTTCACTAAAAATGCCAACATGAAATGATTGGCCTAATTTATAATCAAACCCTGGAACCTGTTCGAATTCAGCTAAGAATTTTCTTGGAGAAACACCAGAATTTTCAAAGTGACCTTTCAATGCTTTTGATAGGTGCTTGGGTTTTTTATCTAAGTATCCGACTTGAATAGCATCATAACCATCTACAATAAAAGTTTTCATTTGTGTTACTACGCAAGGCCCAGCTTCCAAAACTGTCACGGGCACTACATTACCAAATTCGTCAAAAATTCGGGTCATCCCAATTTTCTTACCTAATAAACCTCTCATTATTTAGACCTTGATCTCGATATCAACCCCAGCAGGTAAATCTAGCTTCATCAAAGATTCTACTGTTTTAGGGGTTGAATTCAATATATCTATTAACCTTTTATGTATTTTTGTCTGAAACTGTTCACGTGATTTCTTATTAACGTGAGGTGATCTTAAAATGGTGTATATGGATCTTTTTGATGGTAAAGGTATAGGACCAGAAATTATTGCCCCAGTAGACTTAGCCGTTTTTACAATTTTTTCAGTAGACTTATCTAGAAGGATATGATCATATGCCCTTAAACTTATTCTTATGGTTTGATTAGCCATAAAGTTAAGACCTAGGCAGCAATCTCTGTTACCACACCAGCACCAACAG
>JAYNUL010000316.1:0-1648 GCA_038281125.1 Fidelibacterota bacterium
ACAGATTTTGACTCATACTCAGTTGATTTAAAATTATTAAATAAAGAAAATATTTCTCTAAAATCTGAAGGAACAGTTATTGCAATTAATGAAAAACCAAATTTAGACTTAGATTTAAATTTTAATGACTTTGATATATCATTTATCGAAAAAATTGGTTCAAATACTTTAAAAGATATTTCTAGTTCAATTTCAGGACAAGTTAATCTATGGGGTTCATATGATAATCTTCAACATAACGGAAATTTATTTTTAAATAAATCAAAATTTTTAATTCCATATCTAAATATTGAATATTTAATAAATGATAATTCAGAGCTCACCCTTTATAATCAAAATATTGAACTTAATAATATATCAATAAGTCATACTGAGTCAAATTCTTCCTCTTCTTTAAATGGAAAAATCAATCACACAAATTATAAGGATTGGAATTTAGGTTTAGTCTTTGAATCTGATAGATTATTTATTTTGAATAAAGATTTTAATGAAGATGAAAATTTTTATGGTAAGGCATACATCGATGGTCAAATTTCAATTTCAGGTCCAACTGATCAGGTAGCCATTAACATTGATGCTATAACAAAGTCAGGAACATACATTACCATACCTAGAACAAACACCTATTCAATTGAAGACTTTTCTTTTATAGAATTTACTGACTTAAATAATTCAGATTTATTTATTGAGAATAATTTGTTAGATGATGTCAAACAGTTAAATAATAAAACTCTTGATCTTAATATTGATCTTGAAATTGATAATAATGCTCAAGTAGATATTACAATAGATCAGGAAACTGGAAGCTATATTAGTGGAATTGGAAATGGAAATCTATTTATGGAAATTGATTCGGATGGAAAATTCAATATTTTCGGAGACTATACAACTACTGAAGGTGAATATAATTTTAAAGACCTTGCTTTAATTGATAAAAAATTTAAATTAAAAGATGGTGGTACAATAGTTTGGGATGGTGAACCTCTTGGAGCACAAATGGATATACTTGCAACCTACGAAGTTCCTGGTGGGGCAAACCCTGCCTTGCTTCTGGATAATCCAAATTTTAATAAAAAAATTCCAACAGATGTTGAAATTAAGCTTACTGGGAATCTAACAAAACCAAACAGTCCAGATTTTGAGATTTACTTTCCGAATACAAGTAGCTCTGTAACCTCAGAAATTAATTATAAATTAAATGATCCTGAAGTAAGACAACTTCAAGCTATCTCTCTTTTAACTCAGGGTATATTTATTAATGAAGTTAGTGTTTCTATTGAGGGAATAACAAATAATATATATGAAAAAGTATCTGATATTTTTAGTGATCTATTAGGTGGCTCTGAGGGACCACTTAAGGTTGGTATAAACTACCTTCAGGGAGATAAAAGTGATATACTTGATATTAAAACAGAGGATAGATTTGGAGTAACTCTATCTACAGAAATTAGTGAAAAGATACTTTTTAACGGTAAAATTGGTGTCCCAATAGGTGGAATTGAAGAAACTTTAATAATTGGAGATGTTCAAATTGATTTCATTTTAAATGTAGACGGTTCACTTAAAGCTAAAGTATTTAATAGAGAAAACGAGTTTAGGTACATTGGTGATAAGTTGGGTTATACTCAAGGTGTTGGTCTAACATATC
>JAYNUL010000317.1:0-1640 GCA_038281125.1 Fidelibacterota bacterium
CCTAAATGGTATGGGCGATGCACTATATGGCCAATTATTTGTAACGATTCCGTATGGAAAGACTTTAACACAATTCCTGGACATAAGAAGAAAACAATTTGATGAGGCTAAATTAGGTTCGGGAGCAACAAGATGGTCAGTCGGTATGTATGGAAGTAAGATGATTGATTCGAAGGATCTAAGAAGGATCTATTTTCAAGCTCAATTAGATTTTAGTAATACGACAACATTAAACACCCCTATTGAATTATTTTCTGGAGGTCATAGTCATCCTGATTCTGTTTTATCTTTAATAGGCAATACTTACAAATATGATATGGGTACAGGTTTTGGTTTTAACATTGGTGCTGAATTTGAGCGATTAAAAAATAGATTACGCATTAAAGGAGATATTGCTACATCGATAAAAGGCAGAGACCGATATCTTTCTAAAAATCGTAGTTGGGACCGCTGGATGGAACAATATAGCGGCAATTCGCCAACCTATAATAAAGTAGATTTAAGGATTGAACTCTGGCTTTTAAACTCAATGTCAGAAAATAGATTCGGACCATTTTCTTTTGATATCTGTTCAGGATTTAAAACCACACTAGCTGCTAAAAATATTTATTCTGGTTGGGAAATCTTTGCTGGAATTACAACCTATCATCAAGCCTGGTAGCATTTATGGAAGAAGACAGAAAGAAAATTTATTCTTGGGCCTTCTATGATTGGGCAAATTCAGCTTATTCGACAACGGTAATGGCAGGATTTTTTCCAATATTCTTTGAGAAGTTTTACTCTAATCCAAATGATGTAATTCAAAGCACTTACCAACTTGGCCTTGCAAACTCAATCTCTTCAATATTTATTGCGCTTGTGTCTCCTCTCCTTGGGGCAATTGCAGATCGAGGATCAGCAAAGAAGAAATTATTGATGATTTTTGCTTTTCTTGGATCATTAATGACAGCTGCTCTTTGGCTAGTTGAAAAAGGCGATTGGCAGTTAGCAGTATTTTTTTACATCATTGCAACTATTGGATTTATGGCAGGTAATATCTTTTATGATTCGCTCTTGCCATCTGTTGCAGGAAGAGAAAAGGTTGACTATGTCTCAGCGCTTGGATACTCCTTAGGCTATTTAGGTGGAGGATTATTATTCCTTATAAATGTATTAATGTATCTTTACCCTCAATGGTTTGGAATTCCTGATTCATCAACGGCAATAAGGATATCATTTGTGTCTGTTGCCATATGGTGGGCAATCTTTACAGTACCAATAATTATTTTCATGCCTGAACCTAAAATTAGAGAGAATGTATCTTTTTATGATGCAGTTAATGGTGGCTTTAAACAATTAAAAGAAACTTTCGATAATATTCGTGAAATGAAAATCATTGGTACATTTCTTATAGCATTTTGGATGTATGAGGATGGTGTTGCAACAATTGTTAGAATGGCTGCAAAAATTGCATCGTCGTTAGGATTCGCTGCCAGTGATATAATTACTGCAATACTCATGGTTCAGTTTATTGGGTTCCCAGCTGCATTGGGTTATAACTGGTTTGCAAAGAAAGTAGGCACAAAAAATGCTGTACTGGTTGCTATTTTGGGATATGTTGTGATAACATTTTTAGGTTATTTAATGACTGACATAACCCA
>JAYNUL010000318.1:0-1638 GCA_038281125.1 Fidelibacterota bacterium
ATTCACTTTGGTAAATTTTTCTGAAGCTGGAAACTTCCAAGCAACAGCCCATCTTGGTGCCTTAGATACAAAACCTAACTTTTCTTGCAATTGAAAATTATTAACCTTGACTACAGCACCATCAATTTCATATTCAAGATCATCTCTTGAACTTAAAATAGCTTTTACACCACTTATCACATGACTGATATCACCGTAAGTGGTGAGCTCATTGGTGGGGAAATTATTTTTCTTTAAGAAGTCGCAAAAATCCTGTTGAGATGAAAATCTTATATCGTCAGAGCACCCACCCAATGCATAAAAAAAGATATCCAGTGGTCGAGACTTTACAATTTCACTATCTAAATTTCTTAATGTACCTGCAGCTGCATTCCTAGGACTTATAAATTTTTTTCCGTTGTCTTTTTCAAGATTCTTATTTAATTGATCAAAATCATTAAGACGAAAAAATATTTCCCCTCTTAGCTCGATTACATCTGGCACATTAAACTGAATTTGATCTGGAATATTTTTTATTTGTTTGACATTTTCAGTTACCAATTCCCCAACAGCGCCGTCTCCTCTTGTTACTGCTTTGGTAAGCTTACCCTTCTCATAAGTTATTGATATACCAATACCATCAAATTTTGGTTCAATAGAATATTCAATATTTTTTTGGCCAGTCCATTTTGTGATTCTTTCTTCAAACTTATTAAATTCATCAATATTAAAAACATTGCTAAGCGATAGCATAGGTTTTAAATGAGAATGCTTCTCAAACCCCCTCTTGGGTTTCGATCCAACATTTAATGTTGGTGAGGTTTTATCTGGCAACCCAATTGATCCCTCTAGTTCTTTTAATCTGGAATACAAAGCATCGTATTCAGCATCGGAGATCTCAGGGCTATCATCCTGATGATATAGCTTATTATGTCTTTCAACCTCAGCTCTTAACTTACTTAATTCTTCTTCTCGCGACATTGTTCCCAAGATTTATATCAAGTTCAGCTGCTCTTTCTTTATAGTTTGCAACGGTCTGGTCTGACACAGGATTAAAGTCATCATCCAATAATTTCATTTCAAATGATGTGGCTAAATTCCGTGCCAATGCAATCATACTCTCAAAAACTTTAAGGATATTATTTTGTCCTTTTAATGGCAGTAAAAAAGTCAACATAGCTATAGGAGTCTCTGCAGATAAATCTTTTTCAGCCTCACCATTAAGTAAATAAAAATAAGTGATGTGATTAGTGCTCATTTTTGTAAATACTTTTTTTCTTTCGTCAAATGTAAGGCCGTTGGCAATTAATTTGGTATGCAGTAAATTAAAATCTGGTCTTTTTTCTTTTTTTGCAAGAAGATGAACGCTCAAGAATTTATCTTCATTTGGGTCCTCAAGATCAAATTCAGCTTGAGTTGGAGTCCTAATCTCATTCTTTGCTTCAATAGGAGTTTTTTCATTAGGTATATTGATAGGACTATCATCTAAATCTTTAGAAAAAATGATTTTATTAGAGCTAAATATTCTTCTCCTAAACATATAAGTGAGACCGCCAATTATTGAAGTGCCAAGAAAAAAATAGATTATGTACCAATATATTGGGTTCAAGATTGTGCCATCTCCATTGCTTGCTCCACATCCACAGACACAACCTTAGA
>JAYNUL010000319.1:0-1628 GCA_038281125.1 Fidelibacterota bacterium
TTTTAATCCTTTCAATAATTTTTTTAGCATTCTTATGGTCAGAATGAGACATGTTCAGACGGGCAACATTCATGCCCGCCATGTAAAGCTTCTTAATACTTTGATAATCTGCGGTAGCTGGACCGATGGTGCATATTATTTTTGTTCTTTTGATCATAATTTAAGGGTCGCCATTCTACTTAAGAAAATTAAAAAAGCTAATCAAAAAAAAACAGGCCCGAAGGCCTGTTTCTTTATTATGGGCAATGATTAGAATTTATATCTAATATCTACTCCCATAACTCTTGGATCCAAAGCGCTGACTGTTTTTCTGTAGTTCTGAACATGATCAGAAGTGCTTAGAGCATAATATCTATCGTTATCCATAACGTTATCTATATATGCTCTTACATTTAAAGCTCCATCCTCGCTGTACCACGAAGCACTTAGATTTGTTACTTCTCTGGATTCAATTCTATCAAGCTCTCTTTGAACTCCAGATGCTGAGAAATCACCTGTGTAAGAATGAGTAGCAAATAACCAAACAGGACCCCAACGAGTATCCATTTCATAACTTATATTCAATGTAAACTTATCTTCAGGAATACCTTTTAGAGGTCCTCCTTTGAGGTTAACCGTATAATCTGTTACGAAAGCGGGATTGTCGTCTTCACATGTCACATAACCTTGCGTACATTGGCCGAAAACAGGTACAGGATTTGTTGGATCATCAATTGCTAACACAAAATAATCTTCTCCATACTCTGTTTTGGTGTAGCTATAGTTACCAGCTATGTTAAGACGATCATTTGCTTGGTATTGAATTTCTATTTCAAAACCTTCGTTAGTAATACCGTCAGCATTAGAAACAAAATTAGCACCAGCACCTCTTATAGGATCAAATTGCTCTAGTTCATCTTGATATCCATCGTATTCATAGTGATAAATTGAAGCAAAGATTTGTAAAGTATCATCTAAATGCAAACCTTTGTATCCTAGCTCTATTGCAGCAACTTCTTCCTGATCATAAGAAACTAAGACACTACCAGTACCATTAGGTACTCCGTTTTCATCTCTTGCATCATCTCTTTGTCCAGATACACCTAAAGCATATCCACCTGCTCTATAACCTGTTGTATAAGATAAATACCAAAGTTGGTTTTCATTTGGTTCATAATCAACATTTATTCTCACGTTAGTATCACTCCACTCATCATTACCGCCGATGCTGCTTGTGTAGGAATAAGGAATACCTTGTCCCACCCTCAGTGGCGTAGCACATGTCGCTGAAGCTGTAATTTCACATTTTGGAGTTATAGGCTGAGATGGATCAATGGAAGCTGGATAAACAAACGTAGCAGGAATCACTCCTGCGGCAGCCAGTGCTTGCATTTGGGCTAAGGTTGTCGGATTGTAATTCCAATTAGCATTTCCCATCGCAACATTTGTTTGCGCTTCAGTTGTTGCATCAGCTCCTATGGGTATGTACGGGTTTCCACCTAGTAAGTTAAGAACAGGCAGGAATCCACCTAAAGGACCTGCAAATAATTCTGCGTAACCACCTCTAACTTCTAAAGCTTCTTTCTCATCCTCAGCATACCTAGCTCCTAGTGTAAGAGCCCAAGAGTCATTTATTCTCCAAGTACCTT
>JAYNUL010000320.1:0-1621 GCA_038281125.1 Fidelibacterota bacterium
CAGAGTTAATGGCAAATATAAAGATTACAAATATTGTTTTGTCAATAACCGGCGACCATATTCGCTCATTAAATACTCAGGCAGCTATTCCACTGAATCGATCAAATGTTCAATCTGCAACTAACCATGACAGAGCGATAGACAGTGGAGACATTTTTCAAGTTCTAGATCTTGCTCAAGCGGTATCTTTGCCAGTTGACCGGGACATACTTCACACTCTTCCACAAGAATATTTAGTTGACACGCTTGATGAGATAAAAAATCCATTGGGAATGACAGGACGAAGATTAGAGGGTCGCGTTCACCTAGTAACTGCTGCAACCACCGCTATGTCAAACCTAATAAATTGCGTGGAAGAATTGGGTATAACAGTTGATGGATTAGTTTTTCAACCCTTAGCATCAGCGTTATCTACGTTGGAAGATGATGAAATGGAATTAGGTGTTACACTGGTTGAAATTGGTTCAAGTACAACTAATATTGCAGTTTATCATGCTGGTTCTATCCGGCATTCAGCAGTTATTCCAATTGGTTCAGCCAGTATTACTAATGATATCGCAGTTATGCTCCAAGTAAGTATAAATGAGGCTGAGATGATAAAGATGAAATATGCCTCGGCAAAGTCATCTATGTCATCTTCAGAACTAGAAATTCCTCTAGACTCCAAAGAAGGTCAATTAAAAAGATCAATTCCTGAACAAGAAGTATCCAAATATGTTGAGGCGAGAATGCAGGAAATATTCCAAATGGTTATTCAGGAAATATCCAGGGCAGATATCAAAGATCCTTTAACCTATGGGATTGTTTTAACAGGTGGTGGCGCAGAATTAAGAAATATCATTTCCCTTGCAGAAAATTCAATGGGAGTTAAAGTAAGAATAGGAAAACCCATAAAGATTGAAGGTACTCAAGATATTGCTGATGAGCCTCGTTATGCCACAGTAATGGGACTTCTACTATGGCCATTCCATGCTATGGATCATACCAGAATGCAAAAACCAAAAAGCGGAAGTCTCAAAGTTATAATAGAAAAAATTCGACATACCATCGAAGATATGTTTTGACCAAACCAGTAAAAAAAGGAGAAAATCATGCTATTCGAGTTTGATAGTTTGAGTGAACAAAAGGCCAAGTTAAAGGTCGTAGGAGTTGGCGGCGCTGGCGGAAACGCTGTCACAAGGATGATAACCTCGGGAATGCAGGGTGTTGATTTCATAGCAATCAACACTGATGCACAAGATCTCGATAACAATCCATCTGAGCATAAGATACAAGTTGGAAAAAATCTGACAAAAGGTCTTGGCGCTGGAGCCAATTCAAATGTTGGAAAAGAGGCTGTTGAAGCAGATAGAGAGGCAATAACAACACTCTTGGAAGGTGCCGACATGGTATTTATCACAGCAGGAATGGGTGGTGGAACCGGTACAGGTGCAGCTCCTGTTATCTCCCAGATATCAAGAGAGCTGGGGGTATTGACCGTAGGAATAGTCACTCTCCCCTTTAGCTTTGAGGGGCCAAAAAGAATGAACAGAGCTCTTGAGGGAATGGCTGAAATGAAAAAGGCTTGTGACACGCTTATTGCTATTCCAAATCAAAAACTAATGTCCATAGTCGATAAGTC
>JAYNUL010000321.1:0-1615 GCA_038281125.1 Fidelibacterota bacterium
GCTGCATCATTTACATTAAATGCAGGGAATAGGAGCGAAGCATCATCCACCATTTGTTGTAATCGTGCAACACCAGTGGTCGTTTCTTCTGATACGCCAATAATGTCAGGAACAATATTATGCCAATGATTTGGATTTAATTTGTGGACTTTTCTAAGCAGTTTTTCAATTACAATTTCTTCTTCGATTGTTGCAGTTATTTTTGGAAGTTTATTATGCTTATTATAATAATTTTCTAACTGATATCCCTTGTGAATTAGAAGGGTTGCATCACCACCATCGTCAACAATTAAATTTGGACCTTCATTTCCATTAAAGGTTAAAGCTTGCAAAGTACAATCCCAGTATTCTTCAAGGGTTTCACCTTTCCATGCAAAAACAGGAGTTTTCGTTTGAGCTATAGCAGCTGCAGCTTCATCTTGTGTAGAAAAAATATTACAACTAGCCCAGCGAACATCAGCACCTAAATCTTTTAATGTTTCAATTAAAATTGCTGTCTCAATAGTCATATGAAGAGATCCGGTAAGTTTAAAACCTTTTAGTGGTTTAGTTTTAGCATATTTATTTCGTAAAGACATTAAACCTGGCATTTCTCTTTCAGAAATGTCAATTTTATCTCTTCCAAGCTTAGCTAGCTTAATATCTTTCACCAAAAATGGTAAAATTTCAACTACGTTATTCTTAGAAATCTTATTAGTTGATTTCAACTGTCTTCCAGTTTTTTTAGTTTTTAATACTGCTGTTCTCATATTTTTTCCTTTAAATTGATACTGATTATAATGATAAATCTATTTTGTCCCAATTAAAAATATCTCTTCCAAAATGACCATAAGATGCTGTATCTTGATAAATTGGTTTTTTTAATTCCAAATAATTAATTAATCCTTTAGGCCTAAAATCAAATTTATTTGAGATTAAAGAAGCTATATCTTTTTCAGGTAATTTATTTGTTCCAAAAGTATCCACAGTTATTGAAGTTGGTTCTGCTACTCCAATTGCATAAGATACTTGAATTTCACAATAATCAGCTAATTTCGAAGCAATGATATTTTTAGCAACGTATCTAGCAGCATATGCCGCTGATCTATCAACTTTAGATGGATCTTTACCTGAAAAAGCACCTCCACCGTGTCTCGCCATACCTCCATATGTGTCAACAATAATTTTTCTTCCAGTCAATCCACAGTCACCAACTGGTCCACCTATTACAAATTTCCCGGTTGGGTTAATTAGTATTTTTGTTTCATCAGTAATCCATCTTTCAGGAATTACTGGCAAAATAATTTGATTATACACTCCATCCTTTAGATCTTGATATGATATATCTTCGTCATGTTGTGTAGAAAGTACTATTGCAGATAATCTTTTAATTTTTTTTCTATCTTTATCATAAACTACACTCACTTGGCTTTTAGCATCTGGTCTAAGCCATTCAAGTAAACCTGCCTTTCTAACTTCAGATTGTTTTTTTACTAGCTTATGTGATAAATCTATTGGCGCTGGCATTAAGTTCTCAGTTTCATTACAAGCATAACCAAACATCAATCCCTGGTCTCCTGCACCTTGATTTAAATCTTCTCCTTCACCTTCATTAACACCTTGAGCGATATCAGGA
>JAYNUL010000322.1:0-1604 GCA_038281125.1 Fidelibacterota bacterium
CCTATTAATCGAATTTTTGAGGAATAATGGTGGTCATTTTTCAAAATGGTTCCATGGTATTTTCCATTTTATGCTTCGCGATAATGAGTCAAAAGGCGAACATACTGGAGCAACTTGGTTGTTAATTGGATGGACAATTACTGTTATGTTGTTTAAGATGCCGATTGCAGTAGCTGCCTTATTATTTCTATCTATAGGCGATTCCTTTGCTGCTATAGTAGGTAAATTATATCCAATCATTAAGATTGGAGATAAAACACTTTCTGGAACCTTTTCCGGTTTTATTGCTTCTTTTTTAATTGTAATGCTCATCAATCAGTCTTTAATACCAATTGTAATTTTATCAGGATCTGTAGTTGCAATGGTTGTAGAACTAATTCCATCCAAATTAAATGATAACCTAACAATGCCTATCTTTTCTGGATTAATTATGATGTATTTAGAGACTGCTTTATGACCTTTTTAGCTCCATCTGTATTATGGCTAATAGGTGCAATAGGCATTCCTATTGCAATTCATATATTAAGTTTGATGAGGGTAAATAAAGTTGAGTTTAGTTCAATTCGATTTATAAAGGAATTAAAGACAAGCTCAATACGTAATATAAGAAATCAAAAATTATTATTACTATTACTCAGAATTCTCATAATCGTATGCTTAGTTATGATGATGGCTAAGCCTGTGACAAAAGGATTTATGCCAGGTTGGATTTCTGCTGAGCAAGATGCTAGATTAGTTTTTGTAATCGATAATTCTGCGAGCATGTCTGTGAAGAATGGCGAAAAATCTCTTTTAGATCAATCAAAGAGCATGGCAATGACCCTGATTCCTCAATATAATCCTGAAACCAACATAAATATTTTTCAGACTTGTCCACCAAAACTTATCTACTCTGGTCTCCAAAATAGTTCTGGCCTTAGGAATGCTTTGAAATCGATTAGACCCACTGCATCATATGATAATTTATGGAATAGTATATTAAAAGGATTGGCAGATGGGACCATGGCTGAGCCAATTAAAGAATGTGTGGTTTTGAGTGATATGATGCACGCTCCTGATTCATTATTTCATAATGCGATTGATAATTTAAAAGAATGGAAATTCTATTTTATCGAACCTAATTCTGTTAAAAGCAATGTTGGAGTGCTTGACGCTTCACTTGCTCATCGAACTAAAACGTTAGGACAATTAATAAAATTAGATACTAGAGTTAAAAATACAGGAATTGAAATAAAGCCTAACACACCATTAGAATTGATTTTTAATAATCAGCGAGTCGGTCAGGTTGTAACTCAATTTGATCCTCAAAAAGAAAAGGAATTCTTATTTCAAGCATATCCGCCAGAGCCAGGAATCCTTGAAGGTGAAATAACGCTTCCAAAGGACGATTATGAATTTGATAACAAGTGGTACTTATCTTTCCCCATTATTGATGAGATTAGGTGTGCAATAATCGGTGCGGATTCAAAAGAAATATCTATGGTAGAAACAATATTAAAATCTATTGATCCAGAAAATAAGTTTTTAAAGATAGATACAAGGATTCAACCAAACCTTAGCCGATTATTTTTAGAGGATGTTGATGTTGCCTTAATACATAATCC
>JAYNUL010000323.1:0-1598 GCA_038281125.1 Fidelibacterota bacterium
GTGCAGCAGTAGCAAAAGCAGTAGCATCTTGTAAGGCAGTATCCGCTAAAGCACCTTGTGCAGCAGTAGCAAAAGCAGTAGCATCTTGTAAGGCAGTGTCAGCCAAAGCACCTTGTGCAGCAGTGGCATAATCCGTTAAAGCTGTGGTCGCTGCAGTGCCTAAACCTAGTATTGCTCTTGCAGATGCCACATCAGCAGATGTAATCAGACCAACCATAGGAGCTGTATCCGAACCTGTACCTCCATTAGTAATTGGTAAAACTCCATCAACATCATCCACCAAATCAACTTTGTTTACTGTTAAAGTTTGGTTTGAAAGAGTTATAAAGTCTTGTCCTAAAAGATTTATTCCTGAACCTGAGTTTTCAGCATATAAAGCATATGGCACACTTAAAAGTTGAGAGGTTTGATTCATTGTATAGTTTATTCCTCCCTCTGGATCGACTTCAACTTTTATAAAATATTCACCATTTCCCCAGTCTATATCAGAAATATTATCTCCTGTTAAACCCTCACCAATTATAACGGTTACTAGTCCATTGCTATTTGAAGTTGGAAAGTGTTCCTCTGAATATACTTCGGCTCCATTGCTTGAATTAAATAAAATACTAATTCTCAAGCCAACCTCTTGGTTCTTTAATAGATAGCCTGAAGAATTTTTTATAATTGATTGATAAGTAAATTTCTCCGGAGATTGCCCAAAGGTTAGAATTGAGAAAAACAGAAATAAAACTATTGCCTTTAATTTCATCATTTATTAATTAAAAGTTTAAACGAACTTATAGATCCACAGTGATAGCCAAGAGAAAAAATATACATTCCTGAGCTTAGGTAGCTAAAGTTAAGGGTTGTTTTATCATCATAAATTGTTGAAGAGTGTACGTTTTTTCCTAAAACATCAAAAACATTTAGCTGGATGGCATTTTCATCCCAGTTTATTAAATTAATTGTTACAGGTCCACTTGTAGGATTGGGTGGTGCTATACTCTCTAATTTATTGCTTTGATCACTAGTTTGGATAAAATCCTGTTGAACTCCATGACTTAAAACAATTGGATCTCCAAACAATGAGCTTGGCTTTAAAAGTTCTTGAGAGGTCATGATTTGCCCAATGCTGTAACTAAATGAGCTTTTCTCAGACTTGAAATCTCCACCTGAGGGTACCACTGTGCTTTGAGACAGTAAATAGATGGATGAAAAAAGCATTAAAAGGGAAAAAAGTATCCTAACTTTTAATCTATGGGCTTCTGATTTTGTCATCTAACATAAATTTAAATTACTATGGCATACAAAAATATACTTAAGCTTATCTGTTATTAACAATTTTGTTAATAAAAGAACCTTGCGTGAAAAAAAAGAACGCTAAAAGATTTTTATCCGCTAAAGGGTAAAGAAGAATGGTGCAGATTAATTTTTAAATTGTCATTGTTATCTAAAAAATATCCAAAGGTATACTCTACTTTTACTTCATTTCCATTTGTTTCGGTAAAGAAATAATTACCCATAGCTATTGCAGAATCTTCATTCAAGATTACAGAAGCATTCTCGAATCTAACATTCGTCCATGGCTGTAAAGCAAATCCTTTATCCTCTGAAAA
>JAYNUL010000324.1:0-1589 GCA_038281125.1 Fidelibacterota bacterium
TAGATAAAGAATTTTTTCCACACATAACCCTTGCTAGGGTGAAATATCCTCAAAAACATACTCCCGATATATCAATGTTTTTGAAATCCTCATACGATCCAATTGATTTCACCGCTGATCGTGTGCAATTTTTATCTAGTGAATTATTACCTTCAGGTACTTTTTACACATTATTAGGTTCATTTCCCTTGGGGGAATCACTTTAAGGAGACTCAATGTCATCAGAAACAAAAAAAACAAAAGCATTAGAATTAGCTATTTCTCAGATCGACCGTCAATTTGGTAAAGGATCTATAATGAAATTAGGAGAAGATCATGTCCCAACTATAGAAAATTCAGTTTCGACTGGATGTCTTTCATTGGATGTCGCGCTAGGTGTTGGAGGAGTACCAAGAGGAAGAATAATTGAGGTCTATGGTCCAGAGTCTTCTGGAAAAACAACCTTGGCGTTACATATTGTTGCAGAAGCTCAGAAAGCAGGAGGCTATGCAGCCTATATTGATGCCGAGCACGCTGTTGACCCTGAATATTCCAAAAACCTAGGTGTAGATACAGAAGAACTGCTTATATCACAGCCTGATACAGGAGAACAGGCTCTAGAGATTTGCGAGACATTAGTTCGTAGTGGTGCTGTTGATGTTATAGTAATTGATTCAGTAGCTGCACTAGTTCCTAGAGCAGAATTAGAGGGAGACATGGGAGATACTCATGTCGGGCTACAGGCTAGATTAATGTCTCAAGCACTTAGGAAATTAACAGGTACAGTTAGTCGTTCAAATACAACCGTAATTTTTATCAATCAAATTAGAGAAAAAATTGGTGTTATGTTTGGTAATCCTGAAACTACCCCAGGAGGAAGAGCTTTAAAATTTTATTCTTCAATAAGAATGGAAATAAGACGCATTACAAGTTTAAAAGATGGGGGTGAAATGGTTGGAAGTAGAGTCAGGGTCAAAGTTGTAAAAAACAAGGTTGCCCCGCCATTCAAACAAACAGAATTTGATATAATGTATGGTCAAGGAATATCTTATGAAGGTGATGTATTAGATCTTGCTGTGTCTGGAGATATAGTTGAAAAAACAGGAGCATGGTATTCGTTTGAGGATACAAAGATTGGGCAAGGTAGAGAAAACTCTAAAACCTATCTTAAAGAAAATAGTGAAGTATTGGATTTAATTACAAAAAAGGTGATGTCCTTCATGGGATTAGAGCAAGAAATTGAAGAATCTGGAAAATGAAATAGTTTCCATATCACCCCAAAAGAAAAATAAATCTAGATACACTATTAAGTTTAAATCTGGAAAGATTATTGGCTTATCTGAAACCAATTTAATTTCTTATAAGATTTCTGTCGGCCAGAAAATTTCATCAAGCTTGTTATCAAAAATTGACAACGATGAAAGACTACAGGCTATAAAATTCAAAGCACTGAACTTTTTATCTTATCGCCCTAGAAGTAAAAAGGAAGTAAATATATCCCTTTTGAAAAAGGGATATCATCAGGATGATATCGATAAGGTTTTAGAAGAATTAGTAGCTAAAGGATATTTAGATGATGAAAGCTTTGCAAAAACCTATGCCAGATATCT
>JAYNUL010000325.1:0-1570 GCA_038281125.1 Fidelibacterota bacterium
CAACTCCAGTTTCTCTGGCAAGAATAATATCAGTATATGGATCCCATTTAATTAAGATAGTTTTTTCTTTAATTTTTTCACCATCTTTTACAAAAATTGTCGAACCATAAGGCACATTAAACGTCGCATTTTCAGTACCATCACTATTAAGAATAAATAATTTAGCGTGTCGAACCATACAACGAGTTACCTTTGTTCCAGTCTCATCAATAGTATCAGCAGAATCATAGTTATCAGAAAACTTGACCACACCAGGCCGTTTTGAAACCATCTCTGATTGCTCAATGATTCTTGTAGCAGTACCCCCTATATGAAATGTCCTAAGCGTTAATTGAGTACCAGGTTCTCCAATACTTTGCGCAGCACGAATACCTACAGCAGTGCCATTATCTACAATTTTATGAGTGGAAAGATCCCAACCATAACATTTTGCACATACGCCTCTTTTCGCTTCGCATGTGAGAATCGACCTAATTCTAACATTTTCCACTCCGCTATCCCCAATCAATTCAGCTTCACTTTCTGAAATCACAGAACCAGCTTTAACAACGACTTCACCTTTAATAATAAAATCGTCAAGAACTGTCCTGCCTAAAATTCTATCTGATAAGGGTTCGACAATTTTCTCACCTTCTTTAAGATCTGCAATTACAATACCATTTATTGTACCGCAATCAGGTTCATAAACTACAACATCTTGAGCGACATCAACCAATCTCCTAGTTAAGTATCCTGCATCTGCAGTTTTCAATGCCGTATCTGCTAGTCCTTTCCTTGCACCATGTGTAGATATAAAATATTCAAAGACAGACAACCCTTCCTTGAAGTTTGATGTTATCGGCGATTCAATAATTTCTCCAACTCCCCCCTTCATTGACTTTTGAGGCTTTGCCATTAACCCCCTCATGCCAGCTAACTGCTTTATCTGATCTTGCGATCCTCTTGCTCCAGAATCAGCCATCATAAATACTGGATTAAAACCTTGACGATCCTTCTTGAGAGCATTCATCATAGTCATAGCCATTTGGTTAGCTGTATGCGTCCATACATCGATAACTTTATTATAACGCTCTCCTTCAGTGAGAATATGTCTATCAAATTTATTTTTTATGTCATCGACTTCATTTTGGGCTAGGTTTAAAATCTCATCTTTCTCATCAGGGATTATGACATCACTGATTGCAATTGAAGCACCGCTTATGGTTGCCATTCCAAACCCTAAATCCTTTAACCTATCAAGAAACAAGACAGTTTGATAATTACCCGATACCAAGTAAGCGTTGTTAACAATTTTTGTTAACATTTTTTTACCAATAATGTCATTAACAAAGTCAACGTCATCTGGCAATATTGAATTAAAAATAATTCTACCAACTGTAGTTTTTTTCACCCACTTGCCCTTGGCTCTAACATCAACTATCGCATGCAGACCCACAGCTTTGTTTTCATAAGCTAATAACCCCTCTTGGATGGAGCCAAATATCTTCCCCTCACCAAGATCACCTTCTTTTGGTCTCGTTAAATAATAACACCCCAGAACCATATCTTGAGATGGAACAGCAATAGGCTG
>JAYNUL010000326.1:0-1543 GCA_038281125.1 Fidelibacterota bacterium
AAGCTGACCAAGTGTTCCCATTATCTAATGATTTTTTTAATACTAGGTCTATGTCACCCGTGTCGCTACAACTATTTTTTCTTCCTTCAGCAAAGGCTAAGAGAGTTCCATTTTGAGATTTTAAAATTGTTGGAATTCTAAAACATTTGTAACCATCTTCACCACTTTTAAAAACATAATCCAAAGTTTGAGATTTAACTGTGTATGAAAAACAAACAAAAATTGAAATAAAAATTAATCTCATATTGTTTTATCTAAGTTATGGTGAATTTAATATTTAGCATTAATTACTTTTTTTACAAACTCTCCAATTTTGGACGAACTCATCCATCTGGTAACTATCACAATTTGTTCATCAGGGATTATGACTACATAATTTCCTCCAAAACCTGCTCCATAATAGATGTTTTCAGACAGACCTTCCCATTTTCTATTACCCTTATTTAGCCACCACATATAGCCATAAGATTCATTGTTTTCAGACGACTTTTGAACTAATTCTATCCACTCAGGATCTAATAATACTTTGTTATTCCATTTACCATTTCTTAAAAACAATAAACCAAACCTAGCTTGATCTCTAGAGCTTATAAACATTCCACCTCCAAAATGACCACCTCCGCTTACTGATTTTATGATTGAGCCATTGATTGTGATTTTTGATTTTTCATATCCATTCCATTCCCAGGTTTCTGAAGCGCCAATAGGATCCATTATGTTGTCTTTAAGAACTTTTGGAAGTGCTTCTTCAAAAACTTTTAACAATGAAAATGACAATAAATTAACTCTTACATCATTGTACTTATAAGCTTTTCCGGGCTTTGGAATTGTTTGATTTTTTAATTCATCGATACTTAGGTTTTTTGGTGGTCTATCAGCCCAATCAAAAGTTCCAAACAACTCCCCTTTCCATTGTGAAGATTGATTTAATAGATGATGCCATGTAATATCTTTGTTATGGGTAGATGAAAATTTTCCGTCCTTTATATAATCACTTAATTTATGGTTAAGATTTATTAATCCTTTCTGATATGCTAAACCCGCTACGGTTGATAAATAGCTTTTTGTGACGCTAAATGTCATATCCACCCTGTCAATATTTCCCCATTTTCCTATAATATATCCATTCTTTAAAATAATTCCATTAGGATCTTTTCTTGATTTGGTTGGCCCCTTTATTTCAAAACCAGGCTCGTGACCAAAAGCTTTTATAATTGCATTAGTTAAATTTCTATCAACTTTATTTTCATTATTAATTGCAAAATCAATAGCAGCTAGAATTTTTTTATCATCATAATCAAAGAGTTTTGGAGATTTTTCTTCCCAAACTTTATCGGGATAGTATAAGTTTTGTGCATTTACTAAATGCCCTATAAAAAAAACAAGAAATAAAATATAACGCATATTTAAATTTATGAATTTCATATTATTTGATTTAAGTGTATTAACATTAAAAACAGTATATTTCTTGCCTACTTATATTAAATCATGTATTCCAAAAAAGAAGAACTTCTAAATACTTTAACTCACTTTTTTGGATTAA
>JAYNUL010000327.1:0-1534 GCA_038281125.1 Fidelibacterota bacterium
CGCTAAAGTGAAATTGTACGTAATGAACTGAACTTATTTTATCTTCTTCTTCTCTACCTTCTTCAAATTTTGCAAATACCTTTTCACCACCAATTTCAAAGTAAAGGTTATCTCCATCGGTAAGTCCGATAAAATCATTTAAAACTGATTTAATTTTACTCTCATCTGTGATCTCTATAAACAGGGTAGCACTGAGACCACCATTAGGTGGCATTATAGAATTATAAACCTCTATCTCTTCTTGGATTTGCTCATCATGGACCAGACGCTCTGCCCTCATGATTTCTTGGATTTGAAAACTTAATGTCTTCTCATTCTCGAAGACCATTGTAACGTTTGGCCCAAGCGCAACTCGCCTATTTACCTTGTAGTCGATTATCTCTTTTCTATATTCGTGCCTAACTTTCTCGTATTCGATAATATCCATTAGTGATTCTTTATTAAGTGTTTTCATGGTTGATTCCTTAATCATTGTTTAACCCGTATGCTTTGTGCAATTCAAGTACAGGGTGAGATGGCATGATCTCACCATTACTGGCCTGATTTAGTTGATGACTAGCAAGGGAGCAGTCAGAGCATGCTACGTCAGATTCTTTTTGGTTCATATCGTTAACACATCTTTCTGCAACCTTCATTGACTCATCAAAAAATTCTGATTTCATTCCCCAGCCTCCATCCATTCCGCTGCATCGATTAATCAGATTTACTTTTGTATCAGGTACTAACCGGAGTATATCTCTGCCCTTGAATCCCATTTGCTGTGCTTTTAAGTGGCAACTAACGTGGTAATTAACTGTTCCAATTTTTCCTTTGAAATCTTTTTTTAACTTATCCTGTTTGTTCAGGTAAACTAAATATTCTGATATGTCAAAAGTATTTTCTGATATCAACTGAATTTTTTCATCGAGGCCAAGATAATCGGGATATTCTTTTTTTAGGGTCATGCTACAGGTCGGAGGACCTGTCACGATTATTTTGTAACCGTCTTTAACCCACTTGTGTAATTCATCTACATTAGGCTGGGCTTGCTTCTCAAAACCATTAAAATCACCAGGACTCAAATATGGAGCACCGCAACATTGTTGTTTCGGGTATATACATTCAATTCCATTATGCTCTAAAATTTCAACAGATGCTTTCCCGAGTTCGACATCGTGAGAATTAGTAAAACACGTACCAAATATCACTACTTTTTCAGTAGAGTCACCCTGCAGGCTTTTATGTGAACTGAACCATTTTTCGAAAGTATTTGTTTCAAATTTGGGCAAATCCCTTCTGGAGGATATACCAATTAGTTTATCAAGGAACCATCGTGCAATTGAAATTCTATTAACAAAGTTGATAATTGGTCCGAAAATTGAACCAAGTCTTCCTGTGAAATCTGTGTTTGATAAAAATCTATCGTTAACTTTTACCCCTCTGTCCTTTGTCCGTATAGCCTGAGCTCTTGTCATTAACTTGGGAAAATCTAGCTGAAACTCATGCTCCTTACCCGGAGTATATGGACAAACTGGATCACAGAGTTTACATTGGT
>JAYNUL010000328.1:0-1527 GCA_038281125.1 Fidelibacterota bacterium
ATGGTGACCTTGCTGCATTTGCTGCCGCTGGTGTTTGTCCTTTTGGGGAGATCAAATATATTGAAAATAACTATGTAAACCTTGCAATGAGAACTGTTGAAGGTGTGGATGTTGGCATCTACTATAACTTTTCAACCGATTGGGGTGATTTTGATATCAGATACAATGGAACTTACCTTGATAAATTTGAGCAAGAAGCAACTGGTCAATTTGCTGATTTACAAGCTAAGAAAGATTCTGGCGAAATCCCTGAAAGCATTCCTCTGAAAGGTTTTGGTGATCTTCTTAATAAAGATGGTATTTATGATGAAAAACATAACTTTAGAATCTCATGGGATAAAGGTGATTGGGGCGCAAGTTTAAGTGGTACTAAGAAAGGCGCCTTCGAGCAAACTTCATTAGGTCTTAAAGGTGGTGTTCCTTACATAGTCGATGCAATTACACACCTTGATGCAACTGTATCTTATAACTTTGAATTAAGTGGTAATAAGGCAAGACTTAGGTTTGCTGTCAAGAACCTTGAAGATGAAAGAGCGCCAACAGCAGATAGATACTATGGTTTCTTTGCTGATGCTCATTCAGACTATGGTAGAAACTATTACGTAGATTTAAGAGTTTCACTATAAAAATAAGCTAAAATTTAAGGGAGCTTTATGCTCCCTTTTTTTATGAAAATAAAAACATCAATATTATTCATTTTACTTACCTTCACATTATCTGCTGAAGCCGAAAATGGTTTCTACAAATTAGAAAAGGCTGGCGGCAAAGAAATAAATTTATATTTTGCTAAGCCCAAATACGTAAATAAAAAAACACGCTTAGTAGTTGTAATGCATGGTCGAAAAAGAAATGCCGAGGAATACAGAGACCAGTGGTCAAATTTTGCAAATGAATTAAATCTCGTTGTTGTTGTACCAGAATTTTCCGAAGCTCAATTTCCTATGGTTTGGGGTTATAACTACGGTGGCATAAAAACAAAGTCAGAAGAATTATCAAACCTAAATGATTCAAGTTTTAGTTATATAGAGCCTGTTGTAAATCAAGCACTAAAAAAATTTAAACTGAAGTCAGATAATTGGGGCCTATATGGTCATGGTGCTGGAGCTCACTTTGTGCATAGATATGTTTTGTATTATCCAGAATCCTCTTATACCTTAGCCATTGCTGCAAATCCAGGCTGGTATTTAACAATGACAGATAAGCAATGGCCTTTTGGATTAAAAAATTCTGACGTTAGCAAAGAAATGCTGGAGAAATCATTTCAGAATTATTTTTTACTCATGCTAGGTATGAGTGACATTTCCACAAAACCAAATACAGACTATGTTGCAAGCATATTTGATAAAGTAACGGATCAGGGCTCACACAGACTTGAAAGAGGCAGGAATTTCTTTAATGGAGTTCTTAGCAAATCAAGGGAACTGGATATATTTCTAAAATGGGGCATGGTTGAAGTGCCAACCAAAGACGGTCATAGTAATACCAAACAAATGGTGCCTTTTGCAGCTGAACTATTTTTTGAGAGGC
>JAYNUL010000329.1:0-1525 GCA_038281125.1 Fidelibacterota bacterium
GTATTATTATTTACAAGTTTTGTTAGTTTAGGAAGTGTTGATTTAACATCACCTAAAAGTGCAATATCACATTTAACATTTTTATCAATTTCAGCAGGATCAATTTCTAAATGAATAATCTTAGCCTGTTTGGCATAAGTATTTAAATTTCCTGTAACCCTATCATCAAATCTCATTCCCACAGCAATTAAAAGATCACATTCGTTAGTCAATACATTTGGTCCATAATTTCCATGCATTCCAACCATACCTACGTTTAGGTAATGATCAGTAGGTAATGCAGAAAGACCAAGAATTGTCCATGCGGATGGTATGCCAGTTTTTTCAATAAATTTTTTAAATTCCAATTCAGCATTACCAAGAATTACACCCTGACCAAAAACAATAAAAGGTTTTTTTGAATCATTAATCATTTTTGAGGCTTTATCAAAAAGATCATCTGAACATGTAGAAATTGGATTATAACTTCTAATAGAATTACATTTTTGATAACTATAATTGAATAATTCAAACTGGGCATCTTTAGTGATATCTATAAGAACTGGGCCGGGTCTTCCTGATTTTGCAATATAAAATGCTTTAGCAAGTACTTTAGGAATATCTTCTGCTTTAGTTACTTGACAATTCCATTTTGTAACAGGGGTAGATATACCGATGATATCGGTTTCTTGAAAAGCATCTGAACCTAACAAGTGAGAAGCAACTTGACCAGTAATACAAACCATTGGAGTAGAATCGATTTGAGCATCAGCAATTCCAGTAACTAAATTTGTTGCACCCGGACCTGAAGTTGCCATAACAACTCCAACTTTTCCAGAAACTCTTGAAAATCCTTGAGCTGCGTGGGTCGCACCCTGCTCATGCCTAGTCAAAACATGATTTAATTTATCTTGAAATTTATACAACTCATCATAGATCGGCATAATTGCTCCACCAGGATATCCATATATAAGATCAACACCCTCTTCAATTAAAGATCTAATAACCGCTTCAGCTCCAGAAATTTTATTAATACTATTCATTAATAATCAGTTACACATCCATTGGATGCATTAGAAACGTTTTTACAATATTTATACAATATACCACTATTGAATTTTAAATTTGGTTTAATCCAATTTGATTTTCTATTAATTAAATCCTTTTCAGAAATATTAACATCGATAGTATTGTTAACAGCATCAATTGTTATGCTATCACCATCTTCAATTAAAGCAATATTTCCCCCATCTTGAGCTTCAGGACAAATATGTCCTACAACAAAACCATGAGTACCACCAGAAAATCTTCCATCTGTTATTAAAGCAACATCTTTACCTAAACCGCATCCCATTATAGCAGATGTTGGTTTTAACATTTCAGGCATGCCAGGTCCACCTTTTGGACCAACATATCTAATAACAACAACATTACCCTTTTTTACCTTACCTTCTTTTATTCCCTTGTTGGCATCATTTTCAGAGTCAAAGACAATTGCTTTTCCAGTAAATATTAAACCTTCTTTTCCAGTAATTTTAGCAACAGA
>JAYNUL010000330.1:0-1518 GCA_038281125.1 Fidelibacterota bacterium
TTTTGAGGATATTTCACCCTAGCAAGGGTTATGTGTGGAAAAAATTCTTTATCTAAACAAGGAAATCCAATTTTATCCATTTTTTTGTCAATTCTTAAAAATAAATCATTCAATGCAGTGGTATTTCCGTTTATTCCAAGCCAGAGAACTCTTGGTCTTTCCTTTTTTGGAAAACAACCTGTTTTATCGATCACTAATTTAAATGGGGTGATTGTTGAAGCAATTTTAGATATTTCAGATTTTATGTTGTCAAAAATGGCCTCAGGCGTATGACCAAGGAATTTTAAAGTAAGATGTAATTGTTCATTTTTTACCCAACTTATATTTGAAGGAGAATTTTCTAAGGTAGAATACAACATATTTTTCTTTGATCTCACTTCATTTGGAACAGGTATTGATATAAAAGTACGCATTAGATTATCAGACATTGGGGATCTCCAATCGCATTAAATTCAATGCGGCTTGACTTGCTCTAGCCTTATTACTTTTTCTAATTGAGCCAAATTGGAATTTTCGAACTTTGGTCTCATTCTTAGTTGACAGACCTATAAAAGTTAGACCAATAGGCTTCTCTTTTGATCCACCATCAGGACCAGCAATCCCAGTAATGGATAAACCTAGTTTAGTAGAGAACATCTCCCTTACCTTCTCAGCCATTTCTTTTGCAGTCTCTTCACTAACTGCACCATAATTAGTTACACAATTCTCACCAACACCTAGAAGGTTTATTTTAGAAGAATTTGAATACACAACAACACTTCCCTTAAAAATTTTTGAGCTGCCAGAAATCTGGGTAATTCTATGACCTATAAGTCCTCCAGTACATGATTCAGCAATTGATAATGATATGTCATTTTCTATAGCTTTGTTTACCACTATTTGTTCCATCGAATCATCACCAAGAGCAAATACTGCGTTGCCAAGAATTGTGGTAATTTGATCTTGTAAAAATTGAATATATTTTATTTTGCTCGAGGAAATTCTTATGTCAACACCAAATAATGAAGGATAGTAACCAATCTCACAATCATGCTCACTTCTAATGGGAGAGGAAATCAGTTCGATTAGCTTAGACTCTGGGATACCAGTTGTCCTAATGGTTTGTGAAAAAAAGGCCATACTCACCCTTTCTTTTAACCAGGGAATTATAGTAGCATTTGTCATTGCTTTCATCTCAGATGGAACACCTGGCAAGGAAAATATTACCATATCATTAATTTTAAATATAAATCCACGAGCAGACCCAATTGGGTTATCAATTACATCGCCATTGTTAGGCACTAAAGCTTGACTTCTATTTGACTCTGGAATATCTGTACCCAAATTTTTAAATTTTTTTGATAATTTGTTCCAATAATCCAGATCAAATTTTGATTCTGTTTTAACATATCTAAATAAGACCTCTCTTGTAATATCATCGTCAGTGGGACCAAGGCCCCCGGTTACGATAATGCAACCTTCTTTATCATTAACAAGGAAATTCAATGCATTTATTATTGGTATCTCTTCGTCCAAAAC
>JAYNUL010000331.1:0-1513 GCA_038281125.1 Fidelibacterota bacterium
TTCGTATGCGATTACGAAAGATTTCTCCGAGGTTAGTTACTGATGGGGTTATTAACCTGCATAAGGCTGGTTTGCAACACATTACAACCGATATGCTTGAGACGCACTATCTAGCTGGTGGAAATGTCCAAAATATTGTATCAGCCTTGATTGCTGCAGATAAAGCTAACATACAACTACCTTTTGAAACTGCTACCGCAATTGATCTTGCTGGACGGGATGTTAATGAAGCAGTTCAAACGTCTGTTTATCCTAAGGTCATTAATGCTCCTAAAGAAGGTTACTTGGCAGCAGTTGCAAAGGATGGTATCGAATTAAAAGCAAGAGCAAGAGTTACAGTAAGAACAAATATTCCAGGATTGGTTGGAGGTGCAACTGATGACACAATAATTGCCAGGGTTGGGGAAGGTATTGTTTCTGCCATTGGGTCAGCTTCTAACTATTCCAAGGTTTTAGAAAACCCTGATAATATTTCAAGAGCCGTTTTAGACAAAGGTCTAGATGCAGGAACAGCTTTTGAAATACTGTCAATTGACATTGCAGACCTTGATGTTGGTAAAAATATTGGAGCATCATTGCAGGCTGACCAAGCTGAGGCAGACTTAAGAGTAGCTCAGGCTAAGGCAGAAACAAGAAGAGCTATGGCTGTTGCAGAGGAACAAGAGATGACAGCAAGGACTCAAGAAATGAAGGCCAAGGTTGTTGAAGCAGAATCTGAAGTCCCTCGAGCCATGGCCCATGCATTTAAAGAGGGGAACATGGGTATTATGGATTATTACAAAATGGAAAATATTAAATCAGACACTACAATGCGTGATTCTATTGCAGATACTGGTTCGGAATCGACTGCTCAAGAAAACACCGATTAATGTAAGTATAGTTTTAAGGGTAATAATCTTGGATCATGTATTAAAAAAGCATGTATCAAGTCAAATCTCAAAGAGATGTCTCCGTTGTTATGATGAACAACAATGGTATGGCAAAAGTTTTCTTTTTGATTACATTGGTGATTCAGATGTTAACGGATATAAAATACTTGAGATAGGGTGTGCAGAAGCAGGGTTAATGAAGTTTTATCAACAAAAAGGTGCCGTTTGTTCAGGATTAGAATTGTCAGATGCAAGATATAATAATGCGATTCTTTTAGACAATGATAATTCAATCCATCTTTTCCAGGCTGATATTTGTAATCCTGATAGCTATAATGATGAAATAACAGGGCAATACGATACAATTATTCTAAGGGATGTAATAGAACATATTCCCGATAAAGAGTTAGCTCTTAGAAACATTTATACTATTCTAAAACCTGGTGGAAAATTATTTATATCCTTTCCTCCAAAATATTGTGCATATGCTGGACATCAACAGACCGTGCCTAAAATAATGGGGAAGCTGCCTTACTTGCATCTAATGCCAAACTTTATTTATATCTTTTACTTAAAAATGATTGGATGTCCAGAAAAGAAAATTCAATATCTACTTGATACAAAGAAGACCAGGATTTCAATCC
>JAYNUL010000332.1:0-1509 GCA_038281125.1 Fidelibacterota bacterium
TCGCACAAATACCATAGTTGTCGATTGCTCCCTTTCAGTCTCCAAGCTAAATTCATTAAATAAATCACTAGAAGCCTCAAGCAATTCTTTTGATGTGTTTCTTTGTGGCAAATATCCTCCTAATTGCTTTCTCCTGTCATTAAGATATTTTTTAAGCTCCACATGATCATCTAAAGTCAGAAAAGATGGGTTTTCCAAAGTACTCTTATCAATAGGCAGATTAAAGTTATCAACAAAACTTTCTAAATTTTCTTTGGTAAGCTTCTTAACCTGATGTGTCGCATTATCTGCTTGTCTAGAGCCAATACCATACCCTTTAATTGTAAAAGCTAGGATAACTGTTGGTTTATCATTATCCTCATAAGCTTTGTTATATGCATTAAAAACCTTTAAAGGATCGTGCCCTCCTCTGTTTAATTCTTCAATTTCTTCATCTGTATAATCCTTGACCATTTCTAATACTTCGGGATGTTTCCCAAAAAAGTTTTCTCTTGTATATGAGCCTCCTTTTGCTTTAAAGTTTTGATACTCTCCATCTACTGTTTGGTCCATTATCTGCTGGAGTAATCCCTTTTTATCTTTAGCTATTAAGTCATCCCACTTTCGACCCCAAATTAGATTAATTACATTCCAGCCAGCACTTTGGAATTGCTTCGATAACTCTGTAATTATTTTTGAATTACCTCTTACAGGCCCATCTAAACGTTGTAGGTTGCAATTAACAACAAAAATTAAGTTGCTGAGTTTTTCCCTTCCAGCTAAGCTAATTGCTCCCATTGACTCTGGTTCATCCATTTCTCCATCACCACAAAAAACCCATACTTTCCTATTTTTATGCTCAGGAATAAGCCCTCTCTTCTGCAAGTACTGCATTACATGAGCTTGATATATTCCAAATATTGGGCCCAAGCCCATAGATACTGTAGGAAACTGCCAGAAATCCGGCATTAACCATGGATGAGGATAAGAGGAAAGCCCATTACCTTCAATCTCTCTACGGAAATTATTCAAGTGAGTTTCATTTATTCTGCCTTCTAAAAACGCTCTAGAGTATATTCCAGGAGAGGAGTGTCCTTGGAAATAAATTAAGTCAGGTAGTTGTTTTTCTGGACCTTGAAAAAAATGGTTGAAGCCAACCTCATATAGTGTAGCTGCAGATGAATAGGTTGAAATATGCCCTCCCAAATCACTATCCTTATTAGCCTTTAGAACAGTTAAAAGACTATTCCATCTTATAAAATGTCTAATTTTTTCTTCTTTTTCCCAATCTCCAGGGAAAGGTATCTCCTCATCAATCTTTACGGTATTTTGAAAAGATGGGTTTACAAGAGACTTTATATCAATGCCAAGATATTTTGCTTCAGTTATAACCTTTTCAAGTAACTGTGTAGTATATTCATTACCTTCAGAAAGAAGTGTATTTTCAAGTGCTTCTATCCATTCTTGAAGCTCTTCTCTTATATTTGGGTTTTCCATAAATAAAACAGAATTTTACAAAATATTAGGCCT
>JAYNUL010000333.1:0-1502 GCA_038281125.1 Fidelibacterota bacterium
ACCATACACCTCTCAATAAAAGCCTCGCTTAACTGCGAGGCTTTTTTTTCATCTTTAATCATTTCTAATCATTAATACCTGAAAATGGGACACAAATTTGTGGAACACACCTATAGGCGTATGAGATTTTATGTACATTCCTTAATCCGTATTCCCCCCAAAACATTTGAAAAGAAAGTCCGTTTCCTGTTTGTGGGATGATGGGTAGATTTAGTAATGAAAAATATTTTAGCAAGAGGTGGTATAGAATTTTTAGCAGTACTATTAGGTATAACTGCATCTTTATGGATTGATAAAAATCAGAGACAGGAAGACCTTGAAAACGAGAGGGTAATCGTTTATGAAATAATAAGCAGTGAAATATCACAGATTATTGACTATACTGACGAAAGACTAGAATTTTATGCAATACAAAATGAGAAGATTGATTTCCTTTTTGATAATTGGGACACATTTGATTCAAAGAAAATTGATGACCCATATAAGTTCACATACGATATTTGGACAACAGGTACTTATATGTATAACCCTAATTTTTCTACATTTGATGCACTTAAGAGCAATGGACAATTCAATTTAGTTGATAAAGAAATTCGCAAAAGATTTGGCGATTTATTTATGTGGATGTCTTATATAAAAAAGATTGAGAATAATGAAAATGAAGCTAGAGAAAAACTATTAACATACATAGCAAGACATCACTCAGAGCTTCAATATCAATATTCATTTATTAATCCTGGAACAAAAGACAGGTTTGAGAATTTTCTAATTGTTTTAGAAAAAACAAGGTCTGATAAGACAGTATGGGCTCTTTTAAATAGAAAATGCGGACTAACTAAGGGTCGTAATGGTAGAGTTAAAAGGGCTATGGAAATATTGGTATCAATTCAAGATGAATTAAAAAAAGTGAATTTAGGGTTATGAATAATTGAATCGCATTCTTTAACATCAACCCAAAGCCCCACATTGGTGGGGTTTTTTGTTTGTGGGATGATTGTTAGATTTGGGAACAGATAGGAGAAAAACTATGGAAGTATTTGGAATAATGGGCTTTATTTTTGGGCTTGGTGCTCTTGGGAAGATTATTACGTTGGAAAAACAGCTCAAAGAATCTGGTGTCCTGAAAGAACAAACAGAATCAGATGATAAATAAATTATTTAATTAGCAAAACATCAAGCCCCACATTCGTGGGGTTTTTTGTTTGTGGGATGATGGGTAGATTTGTAGATGCATCAATTGGTAAATGAATTTGAAGAAATAACAAGGTGGCCGAAAAAAAAGTCAGATAAAGAATATATTATTAAATACCTATCTGAAAAGTTTCATTCTGGAAAGGAATACTTGGAAAAAGAGGTAAACCAAATTATTGACCGTCATCACAATTTTAATGACATTCCTTTGTTAAGAAGAGAATTAATATCGAAACGATATTTAGCTAGAACAGATGATTGTTCTAAATACTGGAAGACCTGAAGCCCCACATTCGTGGGGTTTTTTGTTT